>QCUF01000013.1 GCA_003210825.1 Prochlorococcus sp. AG-676-P15-1
AGGAGCACCCCTTAATTTATATTTTTTAGATGATAATAATAAAGAATTGAGAAATATAAAATTAGATTCCAATAATCCTATTGAAATGATTCCTTCTGGATTTTGGCAGGCTGCTAGCAGTACCGGAGAATTTACACTTACAAGTTGTTGTGTTGGCCCTGGGTTTGATTTTAATGATTTTGAAATGTTAAGAAATATAGACCCTTCTCTGAGACCAGCAAAGGCTATTCAGGAACTTATTTAATATTTTAAAATTATCTTATAATATTATTGAGATGAATAATGATCTAATTAATATAATCGGCATAAAGCAGATAGCAAGAGAGGAAGCCCATCTTTATAAAGTGAGTGATGTTCAAGGATTAATTGACACTTTTGATAAGGAAATTTCTGAATGGTCTGATTTTGACAGTTGGGAAAATATACGAGTTCAGCAATGGATTTTTGAGAGAGCTATGGATATTTACAAAGGTAAGAAAATTGATATTAAATGTAATTGTTGTGAATACAATTACAAAAGACAAATAGACTTAGTAAAAAGTTCAAATAAAAAATGCTACGGGATAAGAAGTGCTTATATGATCGAAAAGGTTTTCCATGAAATTGTATTAGCTGAAGCTAGAAGAGAAAGTGATGGTACATATTCAGCATAGAGTTGTTAAAAATTAACCTTTCTAAGATGAATAAGTTAAACTAAGCTACTAGTTTATGAAGTTTGTGGATAATTTCGATGATGATCTTACTTTAAAACAAAAAGAATTTGAAGAGCCTTTAGAGAAACCTACAAATAAAGATTTATTTGAACAATAAGATGAATTTAAAGAGGCAACTCCAAAAGTTGTTCATCTTAATTAACTTATTACAAACAATATTTATCTTTTTACAAAAGATCCAAACTATAAATTGTTTGCATGGCTAATGGTTCAGCTATTTATAGTTCTTATTTTTTTATTCATAAATTAATATTTTTGAATTGGTGATATAATTAAATCATTCCACTTATGGATCTATATTTACAAGTGGTTACTTTTAATATTAGAATTGAAGAATATATAGGTATGAAAAAGATATGACCCAAGCAAAATTGGAAGGTTTATTAAAGATAGATAACGAATCATATAACCTTTTACGAGTCCTCACAATGTTCATGAAGTTAGATAATTCTCAGGATGTTCCACTTCAGGCAATGGCAGTATTTTGGTACGTAGCAACCTATCAAAATTGTACTAAGAAGGATATTGAAAAATACTTCGATATGAGTAAAGCAAGTGCTTCAAGGATGACGGATTATATAAGTCGATATCATAGGCTAGGTAAGGCAGGCTTAGGTCTAGTTTCTAAAGAACAAGATCCAAAAGATAAAAGAAGAACACTTTTGAAACTTACAAGGAAAGGTAAAGATCTAATTGAAAAGTCTTTTAATACTCTCTATGAGGATATGAAAAGTTTTGAAGCTGAATTTGAAGAATGAATACTTGAAATTCTTTTAATTCCTTAGCTATTGGGAAACTTTTAAAAAATATTTAAACTGGCTCTGAAACACAAACGATAGGTTAGCAATTTTCTTTAGATAAAAATAATAAGTTAGTCGGCACTCTATACACTTCCTATGAAGTTAAAATCAAAGGGATCAATTAATTCATTAACATCATCAAAAACAGTAATGGAGGAAGATAGAAAAAAGTTAGAAAAGATATATCAACAATTAAATGAAGAACATCCTGTTTAAAAAAAATGGAATCAATCACTTATTCCTAAGGCGATTTTATTATTCCCTTTATTCTCTTTTTTTGTTTTACATTTTTAAAGGTAAATACAGATAAATCAATATTAGATTTAATCACATTTGCTGCAGCAGGGGGTTTATTAATTTTTGGAGGCGTTTTTTTTTGAATTATCTCTTATCGAAAGGAAGATAATGGAAGAATTCACGTTTGCTTGATATTAACTAATATCTATCTATCTACTACTTTCCCTCCATAGCTTTTAGCTATTGAATCTAAGACTTGAATCACTTCATCATCTTTAACATGCTCCCATTTCTACCAATATTTAAGTAGATATTTAATTTTGCCCTTGTTTCTTTAGTTAATTCTGAAAGTTCCATAACTAATACTTAATTGCCATTTCTATTAATAATCCTCTCTTAAGATTTTTCTTGCAATAATTGCTGTGTTAAAAAATTTTTAATATTACAAGAAGTTCAAGTAGTAAGGTCATTTTTTATTTCGTATTTATTTTTTAGTAATTCTTAAGTGTAGATAAGTCCCTATCCCAAGAAAAATACATCTAAGTAGATATGCCATGTTGGAAAAATTTGATGCAATAGTTCCATTTATTTAGTAAAAAAAGAGACTTTTATGACTCGAATATAGATCGAGTTTCAATTTTAAGACGGATCAACTCTGGATATTAATTTATTCACTTTTTAGCTATCTTAAAAGTTATATATGCAAAACATCCTATTAATGCATGACTTAAGTCAAAAAAACAATTACAATTTTATGCATTAAAAAATTGATTTAGCTCTATCAGCTCTGCGTATTGTTTTCTTTAAAATATGATTTTTTATAGAAAGGTCAGAAATTGCATAAAGAGTTAAAAAGAAAACTGCCTTTGCAAAAATTGAAATTTGCATAATAACAAAGAAACCTATTTATATAGAACCAAATCGTTATACATAAGCAAGTCCTTAAAGACCTCAAAATCATTAAGAACTTATTAATTAATAGAACAATATCAACATAATGTGATTTATATTTCGCCGATAATCTATTTATCTGTAGATTATTTAAATCAAAAGTATTAACAAAATTATTTTTAGTAATTAATACTCTAGTTATTTGATACCTTTGCTCATTAAAGTGAGGATATCAGAAACTCCTCACACACTAATTTCTGATAATCAAGCACCCTTTTCTCCAAATTAGGGTGTTTTTTATTGACATAAAAGCTGAGAGCCATAACTGGCACATGTGACAGTTAAATTACATGCTCCATTTTATTCCGCTGCAGGCAAATGCATGGCATTGTTTAAGAGTGTGTAGGAGAAGGTAGATTAGATAAGTGGAAACAAGGAAACACTTTATTTAGTGAAATAAAAGACCTCTATTAGAGGTTTTTTTTATGCTTTAAAGTAGAATGAATAATCAATTATTATAAAAGTAATTCAAATCACAATAATAAATCTATTAATCGAAAAATATGAAATATGATATTTATATAATGATATTTTTATTTTAAGTCAAATTAAAAATTAGAGCAGTTTGTGCTCTGACCGTTAAATTTATGAATTTACCTATTAATAAACAAACTGTTCTAATAACAGGAGCAGGCAGAGGATTGGGATCCGAAATAGCAAAATCATTTCATAGAGAAGGAGCAAAAGTAATTATCAATTATAGAAACTCATTTGAAAGCGCTAAAAAATTATCTGATTCACTGGGGGAAAATGTAATTTTAATAAAAGGTGATATAAGAGAAAAAGATCAAGTTTCTAAAATGCTAAAGGAATTGGAAAGTAATAATATCAGAGTGGATTCAATAATCCATAATGCAATAGATGACTTTATTTTTAACGGTGATCAAAGAAAAAAAATAGATACCATAGAGTGGCAAGATTTTCAAAACCAAATCGAAACTACTCAAAAAGGATTTTTAAATTTGCTGAATGTTTTCACTCCAAATATGAAAACCAATTCTTTTGGAAGGGTAGTAACCATTGGAACTAATTTATTTCAAAACCCAGTAATACCCTACCATGATTACACAGCGGCTAAAGGCGGATTATTATCACTTACAAGAACAGCAGCGATAGATCTAGGCCAATTTAATATTACAGTAAATATGGTTTCAGGAGGATTATTGAGAATCACTGATGCTAGTAGGGGAACTCCCGAAAGTGTTTTTGAATATATTTCTAGTATCACACCTTTAAGGAAAGTAACAACAACAGAGGATTTCTCAGATGCAGTATTATTTTTTGCATCCCCTTGGTCGCGAGCAGTAACTGGTCAGAATTTAATCGTTGATGGTGGATTGGTTCTAAACTAATTTACCTTAACAAAAGTTATTCACATTACTTTTTATCTTTTAAAGGGTCAAATTTAATATCAAAAGTTACAAATATACCTATACTTATAAATAACAATCCAATCGCTATTTGAGGTGAAGGTAATATCATTTTAGGCATTGTTTTAAATACCCTATCCAAAACATTCAGGTATCGATGGAAGATTGCTTAATATTAATATGAATAAACCTTGCAAAGACAAAATCGTATATTCAAAAAACGATCTTGATATCTACTACGCAGTTGGTAATGCAAATTCTAAAAGACAAGAAAGTGAAATTACATTAATTTTTCAAAAACGTAATTCAGCAGGTTGGAAATTAATTTCAACGAGCACAGCAAAAGTTGATAGTAAAAACCAGTTTTCAAATCTTTATCTTTTTTGGGAAAAGTTAAATTAGATTTAGAAATTTAGAATAAAATAAATAGTCTAGATTTTTTCAGAAATATACAAATTCTTTTTGAATGCCTAAAAGATATTGATAGTATCCACTTGTCGAGAACTGAACTCGAAGCTACTTCCTTACTAAAAGATCAATATTCTTCTGAGTTATAAGGACCCAAAAGTGTACCGGTTTGGCTAGCTAAAATAGCCTGTAGCATAGTAATACTAAAGTTTGCATAATCAATTCAGATGCTCACAACAGGCTGACACATTATTGCTAGGTAGTGCCAGAATAGGGCCCTGGTTCATTTATTGAATCTTGTAGGGCCAATATAATTGTTCTATTGGTGATAATTATCAGAGGAACCAATGGTTAAATTTCTAGTTGAAATCTTATAGAACTTCTCATGTACTGAATCACTAAATTCCTTCTCATTTAAATAATTAATTAGATCCAGAGGTTCAATATTCTCATCGAACCATTCGTCATATTCAATATTATTAGGTTCAGCAAAATAAGTCATATTTAATTAATAGCTACCAAAAAATATCCAAACGGTACATGTAATACAAAATCAAAGATTTCTTGATAGAAAGAAACATTGAAAAATCTAAATTCAGAGACAAATTAAAGGCTTCCTGAATTATTGGTTTTAGATTAGTGGGTAAATAATTATTTTTATATGGCTTACTATCACGTTCATGGATTGATCCCGGATGGGATCTCTCAGGCTGAAGGCTACAAAATGTTTGAGAAATATATTGCTTCCGGTTCACCGATGGATAACTTTGAAGGCTTTGAATTGATAAGTAGACTACATGCCCCTGAAACAGGAGAGGTTTTTGTGACTTTTAAAGCTGATAATCATCTGGCAATATCTGAACATTTCGGAGTATGGAGAGCAAAATTTGGCCTCGAATGGAATATCACTGCTGTTTTAAATGATGAAGAAGTCATTCAAAGAAATAAGCAGGTTGCGGATGCTGTTGCTGCGATGGGATAATTTAATTGATTGACAGTCGATCTATATTAGAGGGATAAAACCCTCTTTTTTTATGGCTACAAAAGAAGAATTAGAAAAAAGAATTGAAATTTTAGAAAAAGAAGTGCAACACCTAAAAGCTATATTGCAGTATCAAATGAGAAGAAAAAAGATGTGACACATATGTATGGGATAGCAATTATTTATGGTGCAGTTAGTTTGTTACTACTTGGTTGCTTTGCGTATTTAACTTTTAGGATGACAAAGAAATAACTTATATAAATAAGAGAGAGTTAGGTCAAAAATAGAGAAGAAATGATAGTTTGGATATTGATTGGAAAGTTTAAATAAGCTTATTTCTAATTACATTGCTATGAATAAATTGAGGCCAGTCCTCAAAGAGACATAGATTGATTACGTATAGTAGTGTTTTCAATTTAATAACCCTTTCAGTAGTGGGAATTTCTGAAAGGTTTTCTCATTGGTTAATTTGAATTTTTTTTGTGTTTACAAATAACTTTTAAAGATATTTGTTTTTTTCCAACCTTCTTCTAACAATTCCTTATATTCCTTTCTTGCATCTTCGATAGATTCCACTCTACTTCCTTTCATAACTGGTTTACTACTTCTCTTATACACACATCCATAACTAATCATCATTGCATCAAGACTCGGAGATGGTTTTGTTATGTCTTCAAATGGTTCAAATACTTTTATCCTCGATCTATCCTTATTTATCAAAGTAAACTTATCCATTTTTAACTATTAAGAATATAATCACAAAGGCTTGAAGGATTTGCTTGTTTAACTATTTTTAGTCTTTTGATAAGTAGATCTCGATCTATTTGATGTTTTAAATATTTAATACAAAGATTCTTTTCCCTATTTAAGTACCCTTCTGTTCTTAAACTGCTAGCAATAGAGAATAAATTAATTGCAATAATCGCTAATAAAATGCTCATCGGGTATTTTTTGACAAATGGAATAAATTTATTTTTCATTATTCATATTATTAATTTTGATCTAATGTAATAGCAATATTTTAAACTTCGCAGCAGCGATATGAAGGGCTCTCTTAACACTTCAGTTTCCAATAAATAACTTTTATATTTGCTCTATTATCTATGTCGTTAATAGTCTTGAAGTATTTAGGAATGATTGCATAAGGAAGTCTTTTATTCATGATTTTCTCCCAATTACTATATACATTTCATAACTAATGATTCATATCATTTATGAGTATCAATATGTACGGTTTAAGGAAGAAAAAAGTACGGTAAGAGGACTAAATTTTGATAATGATATTTAAATGGCATTCGTAGTATTAATACATGGTTGTTATGAGGCAGTTTCATTGATAAAACTGAAGCCAACCATAAATCATTATAGATAAAGTCAGGTTATTAAACACACTCATTAAAGTAAACAGATGATTGACAGTCATCTATATTAGAAGAATAAACCTCAATTTTTTTAATGACTAACAAATTTTATCAATGGTGGAAAAACCATCGAAGAGTAGTAACTTTGGGAGGCTTTTTAATTTTATTAAGTTTGTATGTATCGCCGGTAATTAAAGAAGCAAAATATAAGAATACATGCATAAGACTCTCGGAAAAAGGTGCTTTAAACAAATTCAATGGGGATAATATCGGAGAAACACTTTTAAAAGAAACTGGTTTAAGTATTAAGGACTTAGCAAAAATAGAAGGATATAAGAATTGCTTATAATGAAATGCTTACTACTTCTAACAAAGCTTTAATTAAGCACCTGTTTATAGCAATTAAGTAAAGACTAAAACTATTATTACCATTAACATAACTACGTTTAATGCAATTGCTATCCGAAACAAACCCCTCCTATCTTTTGCCATTAAACTTTACAAGTTAGTGATTAACTATTAACTCTTATTCTTTTCATAATCTGCAACTAGCGATATCTTTATGAAAAGGTGTAATTATTGACAGCCAATATAAAATAAGAAGCAATTAGATACTTTATTAATGCAAAAATTTAGAAATTTATTAATTTCAGCAATAACAATTTCATCAGTTCTCCTACCTTTGGAAATTACTAAATCTCAACAAAAGATTGAAGTAATACCTCTTATTCAAAGTACAAAGGGTCTAGGAGGTAAGAAGATTTCTTACCCCAGAGGGAAGCAAGCCGAGCTTAGATTCTTCAAGGTTATTATTCCTGTTGGATTAAAGACTCCAATTCATACTCATCCTGCGCCAATGGTTGTTTATCTTGCTCAAGGAGAATTGAAGCATACGAGAGGAGATGTTGTTAATTACTTTTCATCAAAGCAATCATTGATCGAGAGTGATAATGGCGATGAACATTTCGTTGAAAATATAGGTAATAAACCAGCAGTTCTTTATGTAGTGGCGGCATCTGCTGTGGGACTCCCTACAACTATTAATAAGTGAAAATCTCAATACTTTTAATTGATAGTCGATATAAAATAATATATATGATTAGCTTTTTTTAATGAACACACTTATTATCTCAACTTTTAGCTGTACATTTGAGGAATTTAAAAATGATGTTACTAATTTATTTCTAGAAGAAATGTGCAAAGAATTTGTCACTGATTATGAGTTTGTAAAAGTCAATGACCATAAATCTCATTTATTAATGAACTGTACTGACTTAGAAAAATTAGGTGCAGAGATGGAATCGCCTTTTGCAAAGGAATGGGATAAAAAAAATAATTGTAAGGATACTGTCTATGCAATTGAACTTATTGGGTAAATGAAACGCTTACTAATTGCAGCGTTACTATTTATTAATACTGAAATTTCATTTGCAAAAGAAGAACTGAATTATACGGTTACCTCTGATTCTCAGATACAAAATATTAATGGAAATTTTGAAGCTATTGGAAATGTAGTTATCAAAAGTAGTAAGAATAATTTTGAAGCATCCTCAAATAAGCTTACTTACGACAAAGATGCGAGAACTTTAAAACTAGTTGGGAATGTATTTGTTAAAAATTTAGAATCTGATGAAGATTTATCTATCCAGGAATCATATGGCGATGAATTGACTATATTTACTGACACGGGACTTTTTAAATTTAATTCTGAAAATAAAAATAGAGTAAAAACAAAACTTAAATTTTAAATGAAACAATTATTTCTCTCATCTCCAATAGTTAGTAATTAAAAGTCGATCTACAATTGATGGAATAAAGCCTTTATCTTTTTTATGTCTTCCTCAAATTTTATGAATGTTGTTCGATTTAAATTGAAACAGGATTGTGTAGAAAAGTATTTTGAAGTAATTAATAAAACAGATTTCGAAGGAATGATACAAAGATATATTGCTAAAACTGGAGATTATGATTACTGTTTTGTTGGTATATGGGAAAGTGTAGAAGCTATAGCAGCCCAAAGATCTAAAATGATTGCTCATCTTGATGAAGTCAGAGGATTCATGGAAGAGCTTTCTCCAGAATTAGGAGTAACTGATCCTGTTTCTGGAAATATTGTTGCCTAATAAATTTTTATATGAATATTTCTCCTCACTTATTAATAGATGCAGGAATACTAAGTACTGCTCTCACTATAACTTTGGTACTAAGATCTAAAGGTAATGCAGCAAGAAAAGAGCGAGAAAGTAAATGATTACTAAAAAAGAAGAAAAAGAATACGAAAAACCTAATTTATTTAGGATTTGGAATTTTCTAATCTATGGAAGTTTTTTTGCTATTGGTGCTTTCTTGGTTTATTTATATTCCGCTTATATATTTATAAATAAATAATGGAATATTGGCTGATAAATTCCAATAGATCAGAAGTGAAAAGATTTATAAAGAATGGGAAGAGTATTGATGGAGTCTTCGAGTATATGTTTATTGACTCTGGAAAAATAGTTGGAGTACTAGGGAAGGAACCTCCAGTTATGACAACAACAGTTTCTGTAGAAATAGATTTAGCTAGAGAAATTTATGAAAGATTACTTTCTCAAGGTTGGCGTAAAACAAAAGTAGTTTGGTAATAAATAATTATTTATCTCCTTTAATAGTTGTTGCTTAAAATGGGAGTTATTAGATTTGTGATTTGAACTTTGTACGGGTTAAGGAACGACAAGGTTCGGGAGTAGGTACGTATAAATACTTAGTGAATAATTAAGACTTCCTAGAGTAATTGCATGGTTGTCATGAGACTGCCGCGGAAGCTGTAGAAATCAACCATACTTTTTATATAAGGAATTTATATGACCGATCCAATTCTCTATCTTTCAATGATTTTAGGACTTATTGGAGTGTACGTTTTAATCTCATCTTTTGGCGATGATGACGACGATAGTAATGATGATGGTGAAAGATATATCTATAATCTTGAATACGTAAAAGTAGGAAGGTAGATAGTATTATTTAAATAATTGATTAATTGATTAATTAATGAAAGTACTTCCTATTGACCATTGATCTGACATAAGCAGCGATGAAGAGGTAGTGATATTTGGGATTTTTGCTCTCACGGCTATAAAGGCCTGATGTTAGTATTAATTTACGTTCATCCTAGTAATATCTGGACGCATGACATGGAAATAGGGAACGGGATTTCCATTAACTGCAAAGGTCATGAATAACCTGGTACTCATTAGAGAGAAAATCAAAAGAGCGGAAAGGCTAAACAAAGCCCAGCTTCTTGCTACTAAAAATGGAGAGATTACTCCTTATAATCCTTCTATTTTTGAACTAAGACAAAAGCAAGCTCGCAAAGATATAGAAGCTTTAGATTCTTAACTTGAATTTGATTTTTTACTTTGACTGAAAGGGGTTTTATAACCCCTTTTTTATTAGGAAAGTTGTTTGATAATAACGCAAATATTGAAACGCTTATCACTTGCACAGCTTTGTCTATGAAAATTAAGTCTAGAAAATTACAATTAATTAGAGGAAAATCTTATGGTTGCTATCCTTATTGGCAGATGGCAATAAAGAACTAATGAAGGAATTACAGGAAAACACTATTGATCAAATAAGAACCCTTCTGAGGTATTTGAGTGAAACGGATTTATTAAAAAATAAGGATATTCTTTTGTGTTTAGATGTAATAGCTAGAGAGTATGGAGGAGAAGTCGTAGATAAAAACTAAATATTAATATCCGATTTTATTTTTTGGATCAGTTATGAAAATTATAAGATTAAGAACTAGATTGGCAGGAAAATTAAGTGGCTTTAGAAGAAGTAAAATCATTCCCTGAGTTACATTAAAATCCATATCTTTTCGGGTCATTTTGTATGATCCCCAAGACTATATATTGCATCTAGCTGTTCTTATTAAAACTATAGATTTAGATTATGTTTATATTACATAGTGCAATAAAATATTAGTTATGTTCGTTGCCGATATAGCTCAGCGGTAGAGCAACTGTCTCGTAAACAGTAGGTCATCGGTTCAATTCCGATTATCGGCATTTAAATTTCAAGTATTAGAAGTAATTGACAGTCGATATAAAATAAGGGGCAATCAGCTCCTTTATTATTTCCTCTTCAAAGAAAGATTTCTTGAATAAATTTTTTGATTTATGTAGAGAATATCAGGAAGAAATTCCACGCCATAAGATGGCTGAAGTTTTGAGAGATTATGCAGATAGGTTGTATGGATAATGTTAAATACAGATGAAGCAAATGGTTTAGCCAAATGTATACGTAACTGAAAAAAACCTACAAAGAAAATCTAAAGCTCAACGAATGTATTACATTGTTTGAATGGAAATATAAAGACAGAGAACTCACCTTAAGTGACAGGAGTTCAATTGCCACTATTTTGAGATATAACTCAGAAGAATAATTATTTATTAATCTCAAGTGGCTTCAGGTGCAAATATCCTCACATCTTTTTTCCAAAATCTACATCCCTTCTTTAAACGCTCATCTCCATGAATTAATCTTTGATGAAGAGGACAGGTCTGAATAATTACACAAGAATCTGTCGTGCTGTACCTGAAGTGACTGCATGACACACAAACTTTTGTTCTTTTTGGTTTCAGTTCTGAATGGTACTTGAAGTAAGTCCATGACTGCGGATCTTCCATTAGTCATATTCGTATTCTTTATCAAGCTCAATTACAACACCATTAAAAAATTCAGCTAATAACTTTGATGGGTCTTTAACAGATATCTTTCTATCCTTTTCAGATAGTTTCTTTTGTATTGGATTTAGGTTTTTCATGCTGATTCAGGTAATTCAAGTTCTTCAAAAGTCCAGCCTTCTAATTGAAGGTCATGCCATTTATCCCAGGCATCGTCCAAATGCATTTGACTTGATGATTTAATTGATGTGGGTTCACCAAGATCATTTGAATAATATGTATGGGCAAAAATCCTGATATTATTTCTGGCAGATTTTTTATTTCTTGTAAATAAAATTAGTCTGCTGCGATCGGGGTTAAGAAGCCAACCACTTGGGGACTCATTACGATAACCATAAGAAAAATTAGACCAAACATTAGCTCCTCCAAGAGTCATTACTAAGTAATACATGTGTACTATTAGTATAAGTTAATGGAAATTAAATCGTCAAGTATTTTTATTAAATAAATTAATCGCACTTATTAAAATAGAAATATCTTATTACCGGTCGATTTAAACTTAAGGGGATAAGAACCATCTTTTTTAATAGCAAAGAACACTATCAGCTTTAATTGATTCTTCAATTAGTACATCAGGCATAGCAAACTCTGCTTTATGTCCATTTAGAAGCTTCTCATCATAACCTCTTGATCTGGCTGACTTTCCCGAGACATAAATGGTAACTTTTGAATTCTTTAAATTTTCAAGATGTTCGTACAAATCTCCAGTACCTTGGCCAACTATTTCTCCAGCTTTTTTGCAACTTAATATGTCTACTCCGTCTCCTGCCAGAAAAAGAGTTACTTTATGGTCGTTTTTTTCTGCAGTAAGTGCAACAAGTAAACCTAAAGTTATTTTATTTTGAAATTCTAAACCACTATGAATATGCACTAGCACTGTATTGTCAGTAATGATAGACATTTGACTCTCCCTAAAATTCAATTTAATCTTAAAAAAATCTATCTTTATTAGCTGTATTTTTTATGAAACCCTTACCACTTGTAAAGCCAATTATTAGTAATTGAAATTCAATCTGTATTGAAGTGCAATTGGCTTCTTTTTTTCTTATTATTCAATTACAAAATATTCAAATTCATGAGATCTCTTTTATTCTTACCTTTACTTTTTGGTTTCTCAGGACCAGCTATTGCAGATTCAGAAGTATTTAAAATAGACATATCAGCAGAGAGTTATCGCAACTATATTCTTAATGGAACTGATAGGAATGGATCTGTAAGTGGGGAAGATCCTACAGTTACACTAAATATAGGAGATACAATTATTTTTGATGTTGATGCATCTCGTCATCCGTTCTATATAAAGACTGAATTTTCTCGTGGAGGTGGTGATCAGGTAACCACAGGGACAATTTCTGGGACTCCTGGAACGCAAAATGGAAAACTATCATGGAATACCACGGGCGTATCAGCAGGTAAATACTTTTATGTTTGTTCTCCTCATGCATCTTTTGGAATGGGCGGGACAATTATTGTTGAATAAATAAATGAAACGCTTACTACTTACTCCTATATTCAAACGATTTAAAAAGAGTGCTTTTTTCTCATCACTTAATCAGAATAATTGTCCTGTTTATGATTCTGAAGAAATAAAAAAACAAGAACAAAAAGAAGCTATTAATAAGTTATGTCCATAAAAAAAAGGACGATAGCTTCGTCCTAATTAAAAAGCTTGATAATCCCCATCACCCAGCCTTTTTAATATTGTAGCACTACATATAGTGTTTGACTGTAAAATTTATTACTTTAGGTGGGGTTGTTTATTTCTGTTTTATTTGCCATGATAGAAATCCCCATCACCTAGGCTCGCAAGGGTCTTTTTTTATGTCTAGTTTTGGATCAGATACTCCATTTATGCTCTTAGCAAAATTAAAGGTTAAGGAAGATAAAGTTGCCGAATATTTAGAAATTGCTGATAAGACAGATAAAGCTGTTGAAGCAGACGAACCAGGAATGCTTCATCATACTTTTGATCAAGATCCAGATGATCCCCTTCGTTTTGTATGGTCAGAAGTTTATAAAAACGATGATGCTTTACTTGCTCATTTAGCTAATCCAGCAGTAGGAGTATATCTTGAAGCTCATGCTGAGCTAGGAACTGATTTTTCTGTTGAATTTTACGGAACTGTGGGAGATAAGGTAATTGAAGCTATGAAAGGAACTAGAGTCCCTTTTAAAGTCTTCAAAACACAATTCGGTTATAGCAGGGTTTGAGCTTAGTGAAATAACTAAATAGCTACTACGCTGCTACTTCTATCTGATCTGTAACTGCAACGAACTCTTCATCAGTAAGAACAGGGGTGACTTCTATTTCATTTCCAAAGCCAGCACTCCAAGGCTGACACCACTGCCAAATCTTTGAATGATCAGAAGCTTGAACTATTGCCCAACCATTAGCTCCCTGAGGATTTAAAACTCTATTTAAAACTTTGAATCCTTCGAAACTGTCATAAGGAGATCCCTCTTTTACATAATCAGTAAATGTTTTGGTTGCTTTCATTGAAGCTTCCATTGATGGGAACTGCCATTGAACTATGTATGTTTGCATAAAGCTTTTATTGATTAGTTAATTAATTATGAATAATATTTTTTAAAAGGAAATTGAAAGTTAAATAATGAATACCAAAATACAGAAAGCTATATTTAACAGCAAGCTTAAAGTTTGAGAATTAAATTTCATCTCTAATTTGCCTGACTAAAGTACCAAAAAGAATCTTAGTCCAAGTGGCAACCACAAACATAAAAGCAGCATTAGTAATAGAGAGATAGCATGGACATTTGGAATGTACTGCTCTTTAAATATTTGTGTCTTCATAATTTATCTGGCTTTCCTAAGTTTGATTTCTCTTCTGACAAGTAAACCTAAAACTACAACACACATATTCATTAGAAAAACATCTAATGGCATTAAATAAAAAAGTATCTACTTAATTAATAGCAAGAATATTGGTATATAAACCAAGAATGAAACACTAAAGTAATTAGACTACTTATTCAGATTCTTTATGAAGTCTCTGATTGCCTCCTTCTCTTCTCCAATAATCTTCATATATAAGATTTCTTTTTTGATAATCTAATGCGTTCATATTCTTGCTAAGTATGACAAAAGGAGAATTAGCAAATTTCATAGTAAATCCTAAAACAATTGTTTATTAAATATTTATTAGATATGAGATCTTTTATCTCGAATAACTAGATCCTCTATAAGTAAGCTTTATTATCTTCTCTTCTTGGCTCTTGCAATATACAAATGACTTGCCATTAAAATACATGTTTACCATGATGCAGCTCCTGAACTTGCTCAAGTCCCCGTCCTTTGGCTTGAGTCGTACTGCGGTCTATCAAGTGGTAGATCGGACGATTTGGTAGCTTTAGCTACACTTTATTTATAGAGTATTTGTACCCAGTTGTCAATATATAAAGATAAATTCAATCTTCATAGATTAAGTAGATTTTGGTATTTTATTTTTCATATCTTCAATTTCATTGATTAATGTATCCAACCATTCTGTGTTGTTTTCAATTCTTTTCTTTAAATATGAGATTTTTGGTTGATTCATTTCAAGTGTCTCAAAATCTCCGCTCATAAAATTTTTCCTTTTTCTAAAATTTGTTTAGTTTAATTAGTGAATTAGTGACTATCAATAAGTAGTTAAGTTAAATAATTAGATAGAAAACCTGTCTATCATTAATACATCCTGGGTTTGGATTGTATCTCTCTTACTTTCATCCTCGGAATCCTTATAAGAATCGATTTCAGCTTGAACTCTTCTCTTATAAACTCCTTTGATGTAATCTAGTTCTCTTCTCTCTTTATTTAGAATTGAGAATGGAGAGGTTTTTAAGTTCATTAATAGCTCCTTTAAAATAATTTTTAATCAACATTAGTTTTTATCAGATTCAATAAAGATATTTATTGTTTGCTGATTTCTGATTTCTTCCTAAAGAGGTTCTTCTTCTGATCTTTTTAATCTCAGAATCATAAACTTCTTTTTTTGTTGAAGAGGCAAACATTTTTTTATGACAACTACACATATTTTCTAACTAAATAGACTAGTCACGCGATTAATAAAAATGTACGGTTTGAGGTACTCCAATATACGGATAGAGGATCAACAATTAAATTTCAAAATTGTTAAAAAAAGGTTTTTAAATAAACAAGATAAAAGTACTTACTATTTACGAGGTATCTTGATAAATATTAATTCTCAGGTTTAATCATCATTAGGATTGAATTTTATCTATATTTTTTCATTCGTAACCAATATTGTTTTTGGGATTTGTTATGTAAATAATCAAATTTAAAACAAAGTTTGGAGGTAAATCTAAAGTCTTTAAAAGTAATAAAACCATTCCTTGAGTTACATTAAAACCTTTATTTTTCAATTAGCTAGGAAGTTGGTGTGTAGGTGGTGAATGAAATTTTCTTTTTTTTCTTTTTGATCTTTTGTAAATAACAAAAAGACCTAATCCTATTAAAGGAAATAATAAACCCTCTACAAATAAGGGAAAGTCAATCATAATCGCCACCTACTATTTAACTATGTTATGGAGATATTTAGCCCAAAGTAACACTTCTATCATTGACAGTCGACCTAAACTTAAAAGGATAAAAAATTCTTTTTTATATTTTTAAGTTTTTGACTAATGATAGATCTTAAAAGAAATAGTAAAAAGGAACCTGTCAGAGCAACTGGATTAAGAACTCGAGCATCTTCTTCTTATTCTCCTAATCAAAAACAAGATTTTAAAATTAGTAGAGGTAGATTTTCTAATTTTTTAACCTGCAAAAGATGTTTTTACCTCGACAGAGTAAAAGGATTAGATCCACCAGGAACACCTGGATGGACTTTAAATGAGACAACAGATTTACTTTTAAAAAAGGAATTTGATTATTGTCGAGAAAGGCAAATTCCCCACAGATTATTTATAGATAATGATCTAAGTCATTTAGTTCCTTTTGATCATCCAGAAATGGATGATTGGAGAAATTCTCTGCACAAAGGATTGATGCTTAGACATAAAGATACAAACATTATTTTGACAGGGGGAGTTGATGATATTTGGCAACATAAAATTACTAAGCAATTAATAGTTGTTGATTACAAATCTCAGGCAAAATATGGAAAAGTTGATAAACAAGATTATCTAGATGATCCTTATCATGAGGGATATAAAATCCAAATGGACTTTTATGCATATCTTCTCAAAGGTATGGGATTTGATGTTCATAAAACATCTTATTTTTTAGTCTGTAATGCAAAAAGAGATGTTGAAGAATTTAATAAAAGAATGAATTTTGACGAATATTTAGTTCCTTATGATTGGAATGTTGATTGGATTGAAGATGAAATAGATGCAATGGTTTCATTGATGAATAATGACCAGATACCAGAACCAAATTTATCTTGTAAAAACTGTGCTTATTCTGAGCAATATGCCAAGTTGCTTTGTAACCCTGTAAAAGTTGATCATGAAGAGATTCAGGGAAATCTTTTTTAAGGCAAAGTAGTTATCTAAGCTTTTTAATTCTTTTTAATTTTCATCAATAGAATAATTAAATATTGTCCAACCTCAAGATTCAATAGTTGGAATATTATTGGTTTATGATCTAAGTATGACGTTAAGTTCTTACAGAATGCATAGGATTTATCTCGCTGCGACCATGGGTTATGGTTTGGGTTCAGATGATCCTGAAGAGTTGTCCTACTACAAAAAAGTTAGAAAAGAAATGGATGATATGAAAAAAGACTCAGTAAAAAAAGGGATACCCCTTAATTGGGATACCACCGATGGAATGGATCAATGAGTTTGAATACTTTCTTATTTATAGATGGGAGTCTAATGCTTATTGGATTACCTTTACTAATGATCCTCAAAGGCAAAAAGAAGAAATCCTAAGTTAATCACTTAACAGAGAAAGTTACTTCAATAACGGCAATAATATCTTTTTTGATATTAGTAGAGATGCTTCGAGGTATGCCCTCGTCGGGATAATAAATGAAAGGTTATGGCAACCTATGACTGCTTTTGGAGGTTATCCTGACTATAAATAACATTTTTAGGGAACTTTTCGGGAACTTTTATATTTTTAAATTGGCTTGTACTGAAGCCTCCTGAAAGATGTTTTTTGGCATTAAATCAGTATTCAAGCTACTTAAGCATAAAAAAAGACCCTTATGAGTCCTTATGAATGCTACTGATGTTTTATGACTTGCTTTTTCAAGTGCCCTCGTCGGGACTTGAACCCGAGACCTCTCCCTTACCAAGGGAGTGCTCTACCGCTGAGCTACAAGGGCTGAAAAAAAGTGGGCCGGGTTGGATTTGAACCAACGTAGGCAGAGCCAGCGGATTTACAGTCCGCCCCCTTTAACCACTCGGGCACCGACCCCCACCATTTGAACTTATCAGTTAATGGTCACTTTGTGTGAAAATGTTTTGGTTTTTTTGTTTCTTTCTAGATAGCATTTAAAAGAAAAGACTTAATTGCTGATGAATATTTTATTGATAAATGGGCCAAACCTTAATCTGCTTGGTACTAGAGAACCTCATATATATGGAAATAAAACCTTAAACGATATTGAAAATAATTTAACCAAAGTTGCCAAAGAAAAAGGTATTAATCTTGAATGCTTCCAAAGTAACCATGAAGGTGAAATAGTTGAAATAATCCAAAACTCGGTTAAAAGCATCCAAGGTATACTTATAAATGCTGGAGCTTTTACACATACTTCAATTTCTATAAGAGATGCTTTAATTGGATCAAAAATTCCTTTTGTAGAACTACATATCTCAAATATCTTTGCAAGGGAGAAATTTCGAAAAGAATCTTTTCTTACAGACAAAGCAGTAGGAATAATTAGTGGATTTGGTATTACAAGTTATTTTCTTGCTCTTGATGGAATAATTGAATTTTTAAGTAGTGATAAGTAAATGCTAGTAGATTTTAAAAGACCTTCTTCTAATATTAAATATTTATCGTCATTATCCTCGGAGAATTGGCTAGAGCTGGCTTTATCGAATCCAATAGAGATACTTATTGATCATGCTCATTGTGAAAGAAAAGCTGCTGGAGTTGCAATTCAATTAATGTTTAGATATCCATCTGAACCAGATCTGGCAGAAGTTTTGAGCCCTATAGCAAGAGAAGAGTTAGAGCATTTTGAAAAAATACTATTTTTATTAAAGGATCTTGGTCATTCTCTTAAGGCTCTAAAACCTCCCCCATATGGAGCCGAATTGGCTAAATGTGTCAGAAAAGATGAACCTTATAGAATGTTAGACAGTTTCTTAATAGCAGGACTTATTGAAGCAAGAAGTCATGAAAGATTAAGTTTACTAGCATTGAATTCTGAGCGCAAATCTTTCAATTTACTGTATGAGTCTTTGCTTGAAAGTGAAGCAAGACATTTTGGAATTTATTGGAAATTAGCACAGACTAAATTCTCTAAGAATGAAACTAATAAAAGATTAGAGGAGTTATCTAATATTGAATCGGAGATCTTATCCCAAACTTTTTCTTTGCCAAGAATTCATAGTTAAATGAATTTTGTTATTTATGGGAATTAAAAAAACTCTAAAAAATTTGCTTGGTTTTAAAAGTAATCTCTCATCATTAACAGTTGTTGGTGTTGGTCCTGGAGATAGTTCTTTACTAACTATTGCTGCAGTGCAGGCAATTAAAAAAGCAAAACTTATAGTTTTCCCAATTTCAAGTGATGATAGGAAGAGTTCATCTGCGGAAATAGTGAAAAAATATATCAAATTCAAGAAAAAAATGCCCATTATTTTTCCAATGGCAAGGCAAGAATTTGAACCAGATCAAATCTGGTCTAGTGCTGTGGATATAATTGTTAAATCTATTAGAAATAACGAATCTGTTGCTTTACTTTGTCTTGGAGATCCTTCACTTTATGCAAGTTCCTCTAATATTCTGAGAATAATAAATAATAATTATCCTGAAATAATCACTAGCACTATACCAGGGATATCATCTATCTCCGCGGCAGCAGCTTTAAGTAATTTTGATTTAG
The DNA here is from genome assembly GCA_003210825.1 of Prochlorococcus sp. AG-676-P15-1. Lineage (GTDB taxonomy): Bacteria > Cyanobacteriota > Cyanobacteriia > PCC-6307 > Cyanobiaceae > Prochlorococcus_A. The sequence continues at coordinate 19,583 of QCUF01000013.1, forward strand.
TTAAGAAAGGCGAGACTTTGATAATTAAAGAATGTCCCTCTTCTAAATCAGAATTAACAGCTCTAATAATTCAGACTAAAGTAAATAAAACAGTTTTAGCAGTAATGAAAGTTGGGAAAAGATGGAGTTTAGTTAAAGAAATTTTAGAAAAAGAGAAAATCATTAGTAAAGCTTTAATCGCTTTAAATGTAGGGATGCCTGATCAAATTATCCATTATGCTTCAAAATATAATGTGGAGACAATGCCTTATTTTTCTTTGATTTTGATAAGACCTAATTAATGAATAAGAACAATCTTCAAAAAAATGAATTAAACTGGCCAATAAATAAAGAAATATTATTTCTAATACTAGAAGATAAAGTAAGTGATATTTTTGTATGTGAATTAGTATGGGAAAGACTTTTTTATATCAAACAACCCTCTATAGGTGAATGGATATCAAGTTCATTAACTCACCCTTATTGGTCAGGTAAATTTATAAAAGCTCCTCAAATTATTTCAGAACGATCAGCTTCAGTTCACTTGACAAGATCTATACCGAAAGATCATAAACAAAATTTAAAAAAAATTCTTAATTTTAATGGTTATAAAATTAATGAACTTTATCCTAGAAGAACAAGAAGAGCAACTGCTGTGAATTGGTTGATCTATTGGGCTATTGACTCGTGTTCTTCTTTAGATGATTCTTGTAAGTTACCTAAATCAACTCTTTCATCTGCTAATCCGGCAAAAGGTCATTATGGAGATCCTGAAATCAAATAAATATTCTTGTTTAGATTAAAAGATCGTATTGAGGGTATAGTTGTAATAGATCTAATTTTCTTAGGGGATTAATTGACTATTCCATCAATAGCAATAATCGGAAGACCTAATGTTGGGAAGTCTACTTTGGTTAATAGGTTATGCCAAAGTAATGATGCAATTGTATTCGATAAACCTGGAGTTACCAGAGATAGAACTTATCAAAATGCTTCTTGGGGCGGAAGGGAATTTCAGGTTGTGGATACGGGAGGACTAGTTTTTGAAGATGATAGTGAATTCCTTCCTGAGATTCGTACTCAAGTATTTTTAGCATTAGAAGAGGCTTCTCTTGCTTTATTTGTAGTTGATGGGAATCAAGGAGTAACTGACGGAGATTTATCCATAGCAAAATGGCTGAGGAATTCAGATTGTAAGACAATTGTCGCAGTAAATAAATGTGAATCTACGTCCTTAGGCATCTCTTTGGCCTCTGAATTCTGGAAGTTGGGCTTAGGGGAACCTTATCCTGTCTCTGCTATTCATGGCTCTGGAACAGGGGATCTATTAGATCTTGTTATTGATGGATTTCCTGAAGATTTAAATGTTGAAGATAAAGAGGATAAAATAATGATGTCAATTATTGGAAGACCAAATGTTGGTAAATCAAGTTTATTAAATGCTATTTGCGGAGAAAAAAGAGCAATAGTTAGTGATATAAGTGGGACTACAACTGATTCAATAGATACCCTTATTAAGAAAGATTCCCATCTATGGAAAATAGTAGATACGGCAGGAATAAGAAGAAAAAAAAATGTAAAATATGGAACTGAATTTTTTGGTATTAATAGAGCTTTTAAATCTATTGATAGAAGTGATGTTTGCGTCTTGGTTATAGATGCTATAGATGGTGTGACTGACCAAGATCAGAAATTGGCAGGGCGAATAGAAGAACAAGGTAGAGCATGTGTAATTGTAGTGAATAAATGGGATCTTGTAGAGAAAGATAATTCCACAATCTATCAAGTAGAAAAAGAACTTAGATCAAAATTATATTTTTTGCATTGGTCAAAAATGATCTTCATTTCAGCTTTGACTGGTCAAAGAGTTGAAAATATTTTTGAGCATGCTCTTAGTGCAGTAACCCAACATAGGAGGAGAGTAACAACTTCAGTCGTTAATGAAGTTCTTAAGGAGGCTCTTGGATGGAAAAGTCCACCAACAAAGAGAAGTGGAAAACAAGGAAGACTTTACTATGGCACTCAAGTGAAAAACCAGCCTCCAACTTTTACTCTTTTTGTAAATGACCCTAAATTATTTGGAATTACATATAGAAGATATATTGAAAAACAAATAAGATTAAATCTTGGATTTGAAGGTTCTCCAATAATTTTACTTTGGCGAGGGAAACAGCAAAGAGACTTAGAAAAGGAGACATCAAAAAAGAATATTAATATTATTCAAAAAGATTAATGAATATTCTTACTAAATTTCCTATTGGACAATATGTTGATGGTAATAGAAGTTGGTTAAGAATTGTTGACAGTAGATTAAAGATAATTGCAGTATTGATTTTTCTAATTACTCCAATCTGGGCGGGCCCATTGTGGAGACTAAGTTTAGTTATTTGTTTGATATTTATTACTTTTATAAGTTTGTTGCCCTCAAGAGTTTGGTGGCGATCACTCCTATTTCTCTTAGTATTATCATTGTTAATTGGATTATTATCATTAATAGCATCTTCTGATATTCAATCTCTTGATAGCTCTTTAAGAGATCCAAATGAATTAAATTTAATCTTAGAAAGTCAAGAAAGTTGGAATATTTTAGAAATTCCAACTAAGAAAATAGGAGTTATTACTCTTGGGCCCTATAACTTATCTCGGAAATCTTTTGAGTTAGGAATAAAAACTTCAACTTTAATATTTACTGTTATTCATAGTGTAAATTTGATGCTCCTAACAACATTACAAGAAGATATAGTTTGGGCTTTAAGTTGGTTTATGAAACCTTTGAGACTAGTTGGGTTACCTATTGATAAATGGCTTTTTCAATTACTATTAGCTTTGCGCTTTATTCCTTTAGTTCAGGAAGAATTACAAAACATAATCAAATCAGTATCAGTTAGATCAATAAATCTTAGAAGTTTGGGTTTTAAGAAATCTATTAATGTTTTATTAACAATACTTGAAAGACTTTTTTTAAATATATTCTTAAGAATCGATCAAGGGGCAGATTCATTACTTTCTAAAAAAAATATACATATTAAAACCCAAAGATTTGGAACTTTTGATAAAAAAAATCTTCTAACTTTTATTTTTAATTCATTATCGATATGTTTTATATGCATAGCAATTTTTCTTAGAAAACAGTATGGTGCATTGTAAATAAGTAAAAATTAAGTTTGAGTTCAGAGCGTTATTTAAATCATCCAACATTTGGAATGTTGTATCAAGTTTCTCCTGGGATTGAGGGGAAGGATATTTATGCAACTTTATATGCACAAAAAATGTTTTTTTTAGTCGAGGTTAAACAAAGAGAAGTTTTTTTTGAAGTCATACCATATTTGGATGCTCGAAATCAGTCTGAATTAAATTTGCAAAGAGCAAGAAGACAAGGATCAGAAGAGTTCTCAAAATGGGAGAATTTGTTTAGACAAACTTTTTTATAAAATTTGGAAATTTCAAATTATCTGCAAATTAAAAAACAATTACCGCTTAATGTAAATTTACTTGCTGTGAGTAAGGGATTTAGCAGTAAAGAAATCAAAATTATAAATAGACTGGGTCAAAACGATTTTGGGGAAAGTAGATTTCAAGAAGCTATTGAGAAGAAACTCTTATTAGATGATTTTAAAAATATAAAATGGCATTTCATTGGAAGAGTACAGACTAATAAAATAAGAAAAATAGTTCAAAATTTTGAATATATTCACTCTGTAGACTCATATGAAAAATTATTAAAGATTTCTAATGTTTCATTTGAAGAGAAGAGAAATCCAATAGTAATGTTGCAAGTCAAATTAAGTGATGATCCAAATAAAGGAGGATTTAATCCCAAAAAATTGTTAGAAAAATGGGACGAGATTAAGGAATTTAAAAGTATCAAAATTAAAGGCCTTATGACTATTAACCCAAAAGGTTTGAGTTCAACAGAAAATATTAAACTATTTAAAAAATGCAGATACCTTGCAGATGCACTCAAACTTCAGGATTGTTCAATGGGAATGTCAGGAGACTGGGAGGAAGCTGTTGAAGCAGGTTCAACTTGGTTAAGGATAGGATCAACAATCTTTGGTAAAAGAACACATTAGTCATTAATTAATTATATTTTATAAAAATCTTCTTTTTAAACTTGCAGTAAACTATAAGTAACGTTATTTAAGTATAGGTAGTTTATTCATTCATAAAAGATGGATACCTTACTAAAGGTTTTTAGCCTTATTTATCAATTTCAAGAGGATTTAAAAGGTGTCACTTATTTCTCGATTAAAGGCAGTTGTTGCAGGGGATGATTATCTGGATGATGATTTTGATGAGTTGGATTATGCATCAGAGGATGAATTAAATGGTATTAATGATTTTAAACAAAATCAAAAAAACTCGAATGCCCTTTCAAATTCAAATCCATTTGAATTTATGAATAATAATAGGTCATCAAATGTGGTCGGAATGCCTGGCATCGCTAATTCATCTTCTGAGGTTAGCTTAATGGAACCAAGAAGTTTTGATGAAATGCCTCAGGCAATACAGGCATTAAGAGAAAGGAAGACTGTAATTCTAAATTTGACCATGATGGACCCTGATCAAGCACAAAGAGCTGTTGATTTTGTTGCAGGAGGTACATATGCAATAGATGGGCATCAAGAAAGAGTTGGGGAAAGTATATTTCTTTTTGCACCTAGTTGTGTAAACGTAACAAGTTCTTTCCCAGAGGAGGCTTCTCCCTCTAATGTTTCAAGCAAAAAAACATCTCAATATAATTTTGAAACTAATACAACTCCAGAACCAGCTTGGGGAGAATCTAAATTATCGGCTTACTCTTAATTAATCTGTGACTAGTAAAATTGCAGTCATTGGGTTTGGAAATATTGCAAAAGCTATAATAACTCCATTATTTGATAAAAAGTTAATAAATCCAAAGGATGTTTATTGTTTAGTAAATACAAAAAAAAGTTTAGAAAATGTTAGAAAAAACTATAAATATGATGTTAATATTTTCCAGGCAGGCTTCAAAGGTTCGGAAATTATATGGGATTGCAAAGTTAAACTTCTCTCTGTAAAGCCTCAGCAACTTAAAAATATAATTGAAGTTGAAAAAATAAAAAATAATAATAATTTATTGGTTTCTATTTTAGCTGGTGTTACTTTAGAAAAACTTATCAAAAAATTTCCAAATCATAAATGTATTAGAGTCGTGACTAATATTCCAATAACAGTTGGTAAAGGTTCAACTGGAATTTCCTGGGGAGATGAAATAACTAATGATCAGAAGAAATTTATAAGAAGATTATTTGAAAATTCTAGTCATATTTATGAATTTCCTGAAGAATTACTTGATATTTTTTTATCGGTAACATCTTCGGGACCCGCTATAATAGCTCTAATTATTGAAGCTTTAAGTGATGGGGGGTTAAGCGGCGGATTGCCAAAAAAACTTTCTGAGGAACTTGTTATGGAGATGATTCTGGGAACTGTTAGTTTAATGAAAGAAACTAATTTAACAACTACTGATGTAAAGAATATGGTGACTTCGCCAGGAGGTACCACAATTTCAGCACTAAGGGTTTTAGAGAATAAGAGTTTAAGGTCTGCCTTGATTGAAGCAGTAGTTTCCGCTAGTAATCGTAGTAAAGAATTTCGTTAAGGGTTAGATATTTTTATAGTATCTAAGTAAAGTTTTTCCAAAGCCTCAATATTTTTTTTAATTGTATATCTTTCAATCACTCTTTTACGTCCTTTTTTTCCTAGAGCCTTTGTGAATGAGGGATGATCTACCAAAATTGGAATTATAGTTTTTAATTGAGTAACTACATTGTCTGTAGAGATCACAATACCTGCTCCATTATCTAAAACTTCACCATCAGCTCCAGCATCAGTTGCAACACATGCTGTACCAGTGGACATTGCCTCTAACAGTGATAAAGATAGCCCTTCTATTAAACTTGGTAAAAAAAATACTTCTGCGATTTGCATAATTGCTACTCTTGTTTCTAAATCAATTTCTGATCCCCACCAAATTAATTTATCTTTTCCTAGGTTAGAAAAACTATTTTCCAGTATGGGCTTCATTGGGCCGTCTCCAACAATTACTAATTTGCAATTATTAGTTTTTGTTTGACGCCATGATTTTAAAAGAGCCTCAATATTTTTTTCGTTAGCAATCCTTCCCATATATATAAATATTCTTCCTTCTCCTAGTTTACTTTTAACTAAATTATATTTTTTACTTTTTACTGTCATAGGTTGCCAAATATTTTCATCAACTCCATTTGGAATAATTATTTGCTTTTCTTTACTAACCCCTAAGTTTTCTAAAAATTTTTTTTGAGGTTCTGAAAAAATAATTATTTTATGGAATTTAGCGAGGGAGGGTGCATAAAGTTGATAAGTTAGTTGTTGAGTGCTTGCAGTTAAGTTCCTATTGTTTTTATCAAATGCGGGATGAAATGTTCCTACAAGTGGAAGGTTTATTTGTTTGCAAAGTTCAGGCAATCTAAAGTCGAGAGGAGATAAAGTTAGGCTTGCATGAACTATATCTGGCTTTAATCTCTCTAAGGAATGTCTTAATTCTTTTTCTGCTCTTGGAGAAGGAATTGTGTAAACTTGTGATTTTATTAAGTAAGGAAGACTTACCTCTGGATCGTTGGCTAAAAATAAGGGTTTAGATTCGTTGGTATTAGAGGGATTATCAAAATGTATAAAACTTACTTTATGGCCTCTCACTTTTAATTGTTCGGTAGTTAAATTTCCATAACTTACATTTCCACAAAAGGGAGATTTTTTACCTAACCAGGCAACATGAACCACATCAAATTAATTAACTATTTATAAAGTTAACAGTCAAAGTTACAATCATCGCGATCTTTTAATTTAGTAACAATTTCAACATTAATTATCTATAAAATTCTCTTAACATTTTTAGTGATGATAATTCTTTTTCTAATTGAGCAGAGATCCAACTTTCAACAATTGATAATATTTTAAGCCAAACTTTTTTAGGTCCTAATAATTCCCCATTTGATTTAATTGGTAATTCTGCGAAAAGAAGTCTTTGCAAAAGAGCAATTTCAGAAGCATTCACTTTTAAAATACTTTCTATAGCTTCTACAGTAGAAAATCCCTCATTCGGTAAATAAGAACATTGCCAATCCCAGTCGCCTAATGGTGGAATGATAGGCTCACCTGTTTTGCAGCAGAAATTCACAGGAATATTTATCCCTCCTACGGCTAATAAATGAATTAAAGATTGAATACTCATTGAAAGCATTTTAAAGTCCTCTTCACTTTCAAGGTTATATTCATAAATTCGATCTAAATGAATAAGTACGATAGACAAGTAATCTTTTTGTTTATCGTTGTTCCCAACTAATAAAAAGGTTAATTCAGTTATTGCTTGCGCTGCAGCAAGACATTCAATATTTTTACCCAACCCGTTGTAGCTTTTGAGTATTTTAATCTGACGAATAGACTTAAGACTTCTTTTCCCAAAGATCTGAAAACTTAAATATGTCAACGGAGTAGCTGCCGCAAGACTACTTTTTGGACGCCTGGCGCCTGGAGCCGCAAGCCTAATTATACCTTGTTCATCTGTTAAAACAGTTATTAATCTTCCACTCTCACCTAGTGGACTTGCTTTAATACAAAGACCTGTTACTCTACTTTCGGCTGACATTTAAATAAGTCTAATTTCTTTAAAAATCTCATTAAAATTTGAAGTTCCAATACAATCTATCCCTGCATCAAATAAATCAATAACTTGTGATAATGTTTTTATTCTTCCTACCACTTTTATAGAATTCTGGTTGCCAATAAATTTTAATATTTCAACTATATCAACTTTAGAAATAGCAGGTCCAAAACCATCTCCAAATTGAAAATTTGTTATTCCTAATTCAAGGGAAATTTCTATGGCTTTTTCAAAAAGTTCTTTATCTAATTTTGTTTTGTTTACGATAATAGTTACTGGTAAATCTGAGGCATTAATACTCTCAATTTCACTGGCAAAACTATTTAAATCATTTTTAGATAGTTTAAGAAAATTAGGGGTGTATTCTATTCCTCTTGCACCATTATCTTTTGCATAGCAAACAAATTCATCAATAAAATCGACTGGTAAATCAGCAAATGGATAAGAAATTAGAGTATTTATATTTACTTTATGTTTGTTTAATACATCTTTTATAGGACTTAAA
>QCUF01000014.1 GCA_003210825.1 Prochlorococcus sp. AG-676-P15-1
AGAAAGGCAAATAATAATGAAAGTCTTTTGTGTTTGAATGGCGAGAATTATAAATTAAATGAAAATATAACTATCATCGCTTGTGACGACAAGCCAGTCGCTATAGCGGGTGTAATTGGTGGTTTGGAAACAGCTGTAAATGATGACACTTCTTCAATTTATCTTGAAGGAGCAGTTTTTAATCCTGTTTCCATCAGAAAATCATCAAAAGAAATTGGAATTAGAACAGAATCAAGTAGCAGATATGAAAAAGGAATTTCCTATAAAAATACATTATATTCAGTTACCCGCGCTATTAACATCATAGAACAATACTTTAATATTCCGAATCCAATAATTAATACTTCCACAGAGCTGGATATTAAAAAAATATTAATACCGTTGAGAAGGGAAAGAATTAATAAAATACTTGGTCCAATTGTAATTAGAAATGAGAATTACGATATTAATAATAAACTGGAAAAAAGATGTTTAACAGATACAGAAATAACAGAGAAATTAAAGCTAATAGGTTGCACCTTAAATATAAAGGAATATGGATGGGATGTAGAAATTATTCCAAACAGGTCCCAGGATTTATTACGAGAAATTGATTTAATAGAGGAAATTGCAAGGTTAATTGGTTATGACATGTTTGATTTGAATTTACCAAATCCCATAAAACCAGGAAAGCTTTCTTCATCTCAAATAGCATTAAGGAAGTTAAAAACCGGATTAATAGTTAATGGATTTAACGAAGTATTGTCTTATTCTCTTGTACCAGAAAGTAATAATAACTTAATAAAGATTTCAAATCCATTACTGTTGGAAACAAGTTGTTTAAGAGATAATATTTGGAAAGAACATATTAAAATCTGTAATCAAAATATCAAGTCAGGACATGAATATTGTTGGATATTTGAAGTTGGAAATATTTTTTATAAAAAACCTGATTTTTCACAAGAGGAAATTTTAAATGGAGCTATTTATGGAGATAATAAATTTGAACAATGGTTAGGCTCAAATAAAGATAATAATATGACCTATTACGAGGCCAGAGGAAAGTTAAAGGAAGCATTATCAATTTTAAATTTAAAAATACAAGATAAACCAACCGATACTATAGATTTTCTTCATCCAGGCAGATCATCTAGATTATTTACTGAAGGTAATGAAGTTGGGTATTTTGGTGAAATCCATCCAAATTTAATTTCTAATAAAATAGCATTAAAAAAAATGTATTTATTTAGTCTAAAAATTAACAGTATCTTAAAAGCAAGCACTAGAAAAAATAAATGGATAACAGTTTATAAACAATTCCCAACAGTTCCAAAAATGGAACGAGATATTAATTTTATATTCAATAAAAAATACTTAGTAAGTGAGATAATTTCACAAATAAAAAAATCAGGTAAAAAATTATTGGAAGATGTTAATTTAATTGATGTTTATGATGATGATAGTTTTGGTAAAGAATTTATAAGCTATACATTTAGATTGTCCTATAGAGATTCTGAAAAAACATTATTAGATACTGACATAGGATTTCTTCACGATAGTATCGTTGAAATAATTGAAAAAAAATTCTCTACTAAATTAAGAGATTAACGGTATTACTATTCTTATCTAAGACTTATTATTAGTCTAACTATAAGTCCATTATAAGACATATAGTATTCATATATTTTTAAATGATCATATATAATATTACTTATGATTAATATTCTTTCATTTTTAATATCCTCTGTACTTTGGGTACAAGTTCCACAATGGTCTGATGATTGGTCTAAATGTGCTGTCGATGTGCCAGATTCATCATGTCATTGGTATATAACAGCACCAGATAATACTTTTGGAGATGGATTTGATTGGGCAAGTGCCCCGTGGTTTGACGCTAATGGTTTGAGTGATGTGCCTAGTATTGATAGAGAAACCGTTGTTCAAAGGCTTCAAGCTAAGTAGTACTGTCTTTAAGGCAGCACTACAAAGTTTAAACTTCAGTTATATCAACGTTTAAAAAAATATAATTCAAGACTGGACAAACAAAGGACAATAAATTATAAAATTAGTAGGTACATATATATTGTCTTATATAAGATTCATAAATAGACTATCTATAAGTCCAGTATGAGATTGATAATACTCCCAAAAATTTTTTTTTTCAACTCTTCTACATAGGGAGGGTTCGGAGCTGTATTTTATTAAGTCTTATATAAGAAGTGTTATACAGCCTTATTTTTAATAAATATGCATCATTTGATATACACTACTCTGAAAACAAGAATTACTAACTAGATATTATTTTAATTTAATTTTGTATCTTTTAAGTCTTATATAGGACTATAATTTAGACTTACTTCAAGTCTTATATAAGATTATTAATACTATCTTCTATACATATTTTTAAGTAATTGATATGCATCATTTAATTTCCTCATCTCATCAGTAGATCCACCAGAATCTGGATGGGTTTCTAAAGCTTTAATTTTATATGCTTCTCGTATTTTATTTAGTGTATGTGCTGACCCTGCGGCGGTGGATAATTTTAGTAATTTTAGAGCTCCATGTACAGTCATTGTTGAATCAAGTGCTTCAAATGAATTTCCTTTATTTTTTCTTTTAAACCTACTTATAAATCTTCTTACTAATGTTGGGACCCTATTTATTAAATCAGATGTTGCAAATGGATCTTCTAATACACCTATCATTAAAATAACTAACTCTAAGGAGGGAGTTTGTTTTATCCAAAAAGGGCATAAATCCGACATTAATTTATTTGCGGCACTCCAAGTGAATGGCAACTGCTCGGTTCCATCAATATTTGGCCAAATATCTATACAAAACCAATCAATTGATGCTTCTATTACTTGTTCATTTGGAATTGATCCATATAGGTTTTTCCAATGGCTTATAATTTCAATTCGACATTTAATTAAATCATTTTCGTTAATTGTATTAATTTGAATATCATTAATTTTTTGTTTTGTCTTTTCAATATTTATACTTCTCCTCAGATTTTTAACTTTTGTTCCAACAAAATTAGGTAGGTTGATGTTTAAGTTTGGTTTTTCAATAACTTCTTTGTTATTTAAAAGAAGTTTTTCTTCGGATTCTTTACTAGTACTCTCATCCTTATCAGATTTAATAAGGACTAAAGCATTCTTTTCATCAAAGTTAGAGTATTCATTAATATCCCCCTTTTCGCTGTAATCTATTGTCTGTTGTTGATTTTTAGGTAATAATTCTTCTTCTTGAAGAATTTCTGTAAGCAACTTTTCTATTACAGGACCTCTTGCTCTAAAACCCCATTCTTTTCGTAATTGATCAAACCTAGAAACTAACTCTTCTGGCAAATCAATTGAAATTCTTTTTGTATTTGAATTCTCAGAATTACTCAATTAATCATTTTTTTTTATAATAGAACAAAAATATTAATTGTATTCATATTATGAAAGTCTAAATAATTATATTGTCTTTAAATCAAAATCTTGCTTTTTATAAGTCACGTCTCAACAAGATAAATTTTTATAATAAAAGTAAAAAATGTTTTACTGTAACTTTAAATCCTCAGAAGAAAAAAAGTTTTTTTATCAAAAAAAGAAATTAGAAATGCTTAACTACATCAAGGATTCTCTTGAAAGAAAAATTGCATCAGTAAGTGCTTCAATAGAAGTTCTAGAAAATCAAATTTCCAGAGACAAAGTTGAAGTTAGTAGTTAATTTTCAAACAAAATTTTCAAGAAGTTTCTCTGGTCCATATTTCTTTAAATAATTAATATTAGATTTTTCTGTGACTAGTAAATATCCTGCAAAACCCAACCCATTAACACTAAAGCCATGAACGTGATCATACTTTCTTTTAATTATGGCTATCCAATCATTTGTAATTAAAATATTGTAAGGAAATCTTGGTTTTTCATCATCAATTGGATTACCTAAACCAATTTTGTTTGAAAGTTCTAAGTATAAATTATAAATATTTATTGAATTATCTAAAAAGTTAAATTTTGAGACAACAGTATTTTTCTTAAGCTTGCTATCTTGATCATTATTATTTTCAAAATCTAAAAACCACGTCTCTCTTGGACAAATAATTTCACCATGATCTCTTCTTAAAAGCTGAAAATGCCTATGCGGTTGACTTGCTCCTGCTATGGGAGAACTATTAAAAAACCATAGGCCACTTGTATCTTCATTTACCATTTGTATAGCTTTCCAATCATTAATATCTAACCATCCATTTTGAGGTCTCCAAGTATTTGTTATTAGTAAAATATGACCTTTTTGAACAGGATATTTATTTAGTATTAGTTGATGATTAGTTCCAATTTTATCAACTTCAAGTATCTTATCCCATGGGTTAAATGGATTCTGATTTGGACCATAACTATTTTTTTTCTTAAATCTTGAAGTATCAAGTTCTCTAATTACAAAATCATTTTTATTGTAATATTGCCTAGTTACAACAGTCGTTTTTAAAGGAAATAAACCATTATTGGTAATAGATAAATGAGTTTGATCTAATGCTTTAACCCAATATTTTTCATTTCTCATTTATAAAAATAGAAATAAATTCTCATAATCATTTTAAAAAACATAATTAATTTGGAATTACTTTTTATTAAATTGATATTCTTTTAATTTTTCTAACGATACAGATTCTAAAACTTTTATATTTGTTGCTTCTAAAATAACCATAGGTGCTAAGCCATCAAGCAATGCCTGTCTCCACCTGTCTAAACAAATACACCAATGATCTCCATCCTTCAAGCCTGGAAATGAATACATTGGCATAGGTGTTATTAAATCATTACCTTGAGACTTACTATATTTAAGGAAATTATCATCCATTATGCAGCAAATTGAATGATTTCCTCCATCATTTGAATCGTATTTGCAATATCCATCACGAAACCAACCTGTAAGAGGTTTGCAGCTGCATACCTCGAGCTTTTGTCCTAAAACATTTAAATGTTCATTATTTTTTTGACTTTCTTTATTCATTTTTAGATAATTTATTTAAATAATAATAAATACTCATACATTTCTTAAAAAAGGGTTGACGAATATGGGGGGTAAAGAGGTAATAATCTTAATAAGGTTTTTTTCAATATGGATTGGGACTTCACTGAAAACATAGCATTTAAATCCCTAATTGAAGCTTTTAAAGAATGTGATGAAACATCAGCAACTGAATTCTTGGCGAGTGATGGGGCATCATATTATTTAGAATTAATACAAGACGCTGCGGGTGATGGCATCGATATAAGTGATTCTGAAATTATGGAAGAACTTCAAGAAGAAATTATAGATTATCTTGAAAATAATCTATGATCTATAATCTAAAATTTATTTATGCACTAAAATATTTTGCTTTTGAATGAAGTGAAATTATAGCAGTAGTACTTTGTTCAGGATGTAATTGCTCTGATTCATCCATTGTTAAATTAATCCTTTGTGTATCCAATAATGATAACTGTATATTTGAATCAGAAACTTTAGGACAAGCTGGATAACCAAATGAGTATCTAGCTCCTCTATATTTTTGAGCTAATATTTCACGGTTATTGTTTGGCTCATATGATTTAAATCCGCATTCAATTCTTACTATTGAATGAACATATTCTGCAAGAGCTTCTGCTAGTTGAACGGTTAAACCATGAAATATTAAATAATCACTATATTTATCAGCTTTAAATAATTCTTGGGAATATTCGCTAGCTATTTCCCCCATTGTTACTGCTTGCATTGGAAATATATCTACTGGATCATTATTTTTAAGATCACAGTAAAAATCAGCAATACAAAGATTATTTCCCGATTTTTGTCTAGGAAAGTTAAATTCAGAAATTCTTTTATTTGATACATTATCAAAGAGATAAATACTATTATCATTCCTCCCGCAACGGAAGTAGCCATAGACAGCTTTTGGTGAAATTAAGCCTTTATCTAAAATAATATTGATCCATTTTTCAAGTAATGGATTTGCGTATGAATCCAAATAATTATTATATTCTTCTACTGATTGACCTTTATTTTTTTTAATTTGCCATTGACCACTAAATAATGCTTTTTTATCCAGATAAAAAATTAGTTTGTCAAAGTCTATTTCAATATCTTGAAGAACTCTAGTTCCCAAAAATGGAGCCTTTATAGGTTCCTCTTCCTCTACAAAATTAGATCTATTAAAATTCTCAATTAATTGAATACTTTTGGTTTTTTCAAAACTTTTATTTAAATTTTTATCTTTAGCGGAAGACCTTGGGGAAGCTAATTTAATTTGAATATCATCAGTATTAGTAAAACCATTTTCATTAGACCAATTGCCCTTCTTTTTACTATCCATATAGTCATTCATAAATTGTAAATCTGTAAAAGCATCTTTCCCATACAAAATTTTACCTTTATATATCTGACTACAATCTTCATTCACAAATTTTGGAGTTAATGCTGCACCTCCAAGAATAACTGGAACATTAATTTCAGCATTGTTAAATGCTTCTAAATTATCCTTCATAAATGCTGTAGATTTAACAAGTAAACCACTCATAGCAATACAGTCTGCTTTATGTTTTTTTTGTGCATCAATAATCGCTGAAACATCTTGCTTAATTCCAAGGTTGATTACATCAAAACCATTATTTGAGAGAATTATATCAACTAAATTTTTACCTATATCATGAACATCTCCTTTAACAGTAGCTATTAGTAATTTTCCGTTAGATATTTTTTCATCTACTGTTTCCATATGTGGTTCAAGCACTGAAACAGCAAATTTCATTGTTTCCGCTGATTGCAATACAAAAGGTAATTGCATTTGGCCGGATCCAAATAGTTCACCGACTACTTTCATTCCATCTAATAAATAAGTATTAATTATTTCAAGTGGTTTGTATTTTTTAAGCGCATTATTTAATTGTTCTTCTAAACCTATTTTTTCCCCATCTACAATATGGTTTTTAAGTTTTTCTTCTAAGGTGAGGTTTTTGTTTGAAGTAGATGCTTTTTTAAAGTCACTGATTGTTATATCTTGGAATGCTTTTGTTAGTTCAACTAATGGATCATATATACATATTTCATTTTCGAAATTTCTTCTGTCATAAATTAAATCTAAACATAATTTTTTTGTTTCCGCAGATATTTTTGAAAGAGGTAATATTTTATTTGGTGCAATAATCGCTGAATCTAATCCTGCCTTTATACATTCATCGAGAAATATTGAATTTAGATTAATTCTTGATAATGGTGAAAGCCCGAAACTAATATTAGATATCCCTAAAATAATATGAATATCTGGAAAGCTTTTTCTTATTTTTGATATAGCTTCAATAGTTGCTTTAGCATTTAATCTATCTTCTTCAATTCCAGTAGATATTGGTAATGCTAGAGGATCAAAAAATATCTCATAATCAGCGAGGCCACTTGATCTAGTTTTAATTAATGCTCTTTTTGCAATGTCATATTTTTTCTGTGATGTTCTTGCCATTCCATCTTCATCAATAGTTCCAATTACTATTCCGGCACCATAATCTAATGCAAGTTTTAAGACCTGATTAAATCTGTCATCTCCATCTTCGTAGTTAGTTGAATTTATAATGCATTTTCCTCCTACAGTCTTTAATCCACTTTCCATTTTATCTGCTTCTGTTGAATCTATCATTAATGGAAGATTTATATTTGTAACTAATCTTGAGGTAATTTCTTTCATATCTTTAACTCCATCTCTTCCTACATAATCAACATTGACATCTAGTATGTGAGCATTTTCTTTTTGCTGTTGTTTAGCAATTGATACCAAGCCGTCCCAATCATCTTCATTTAGTAATTCCCTTACTTTTTTTGATCCACTAGCATTTAAACGCTCTCCAACTATTAATATTGAGTTATCTTGTTTATATGGAACTGCGTTATATATAGAAGCTGCTGAAGGAACAAAATTTGTTTTTACAGTAGGAAGTCTTTTATTTATTTTTTTATCAACTATTTCCTCAATGATTGATGATAAATGCTTGATATGTTCAGGAGTAGTACCACAACATCCGCCAATAAGTTGTACGTTAAAATCATAAATAAAGTTCATTAACTGCATTTTCAACTCCAATGGAGTTAATTTATAGTGAGCAACACCTCCTATATTTTCAGGTAATCCTGCATTAGGAATACAACTAATTGCAAAAGGTGAATTTTCAGCTAAATACTTAATATGTTCTTTCATTTGCACTGGGCCAGTTGCACAATTCAGTCCCAGAATATCAATATTGTATGGCTCTAATATTGTTAATGCAGAGGCTATATCTGAACCGACAAGCATCGTTCCTGTGGTTTCCATAGTTATGGATATCATTATTGGTAATTCAATATTCCTGTTTTTAATAACTTCTTGAGAAGCAGATAATGCTGATTTTATTTGTAAAACATCTTGACATGTTTCAATCAATAGAAGGTCAACACCTCCGTCAATTAGACCATTTATTTGTTCTTCATACGAATCTTTAAGCTTGTCAAAATCAATATGACCTAATGTTGGTAATTTTGTAGTTGGCCCAATTGATCCAGCGACAAATCTAGGAGTATTGATAGATGAAAATAAATTTGCACATTTTTTAGCTATCTGAGCCGCTTTTTTATTGATCTCATAAGCTTTGTTTGAAATATTATATTCATCTAAAACAATAGATGAAGCACCAAATGTATTAGTTTCAATTACATGACAACCTGCTTCAAGAAATGAATTATGTACTTCTTCAACAGTATTAGGAGAGGATAAAACTAAATTTTCATTACAACCCTCTAAATCATCTCCACCAAAATGATGAGATGATAAATTTAAATTTTGAAAAGAAGTACCTGTCCCACCATCAAAAATAATAATTGGTTTATCATCTCTATTTAAATAATTTCTAAATGAAACCATAATTTAAAAGAAAAAAATAAAAATTAACTAATATCGATACGTGTTATCCAATCATCATAGTCTTGTGATCGGCCTTCCGTTATTTCGATAAGCTTATTTTTCAATTTATTCATTATGGGACGATCATTATTAATATTTGTTGATTCTATTTGTTTTACAGGTGTAATTTTAGCTGCAGTACCAGTTAGAAATACTTCATCAGCAATAAGTAATTCTGTTTTATCAACAGGTCTTTCTATAACATTTATACCAAACGATTTCGCTAATTCTATAACACTAGCTCTAGTAATTCCTTCTAGAATGTCTTGATCAACTCCTGGTGTAATCAATTCACCATTTCTTACTATAAATAAGTTCATTCCACTGGCTTCACTTACTTTACCACTAGAATTCAATAGCAATGCTTCATCAAATCCTGATAAACTAGCCTCAGTTTTGGCTAATGAACTGGTAATGTAAGCACCGCTTATCTTACCTCTTAAAGGTAGAGATCTATCTTCTTGTCTTGTCCAACTACTCATCCTACAAGAGACACCGTCGGGAGATAAATAGTCTCCTAGTTCAATACAATAAATGAAGAAATCAGTTTCTATATTATGTAATCTAGGAGCAATACCTAAATCACTTGTATAAACAAAAGGCCTTATATAGATCGGTTTTGTAGGTTTATTTTTTTTTAATATTGTTTTTAGTGCATTAAATATATATTCTTCAGATATTTCTGTTAGAAGCAATCTTGCACTTTGAGATAACCTTTTTATGTGTTTATCTGTTCTAAATAAAAGAAATTCATCCTTATTAGATGGATTTGGAATAGCTCTCATTCCTCCAAAGGCTGCTGTTCCATAATGAAGTGCATGAGTTGCTATTGACACTTTTGCATCTTTAAAGGGTATACAATTACCTTCAAACCAGGCATATGGAAGAAATTCTTGCATATTTTATTTTAGAAATGAGTTAAAATTGTTCTAACTTACTTAAGTATTCTAAACCCAATTGTTATATATAAATGCATAGGATCTTAAATATTGCTGGAAATGAAAATAATAACGTTGATTTAATTGAACATCCTAAAGCTGATTTTATATTTATCACAAGCGTAAAAGCTGATATTAATATAATTTCTGATTTAATTGAAGATAAAGAATTTCTTTTATTCAAAGATAATTTTAGAGCATTAGAAATTTCAAACCTAAATACATTCGCACAAATAGATAATTATTTTTTAAAAACAATAAATTATGCAAAAATAATTGTTTTAAGATTGTTTGGTGATAAAGGGACATGGAGTTATGGACTTGAACAATTAATAAAATGGAAAGAAGTAAATCTTAATAAAACTCTTTTAATTCTTTCTGGAACTGATGAAGAGGATTTATCGCTAAATGAATTAAGTAGCGTTGATTTAGATACTTCATTAAAAATTAGTAAACTTCTTAAGTCAGGAGGAAAGGAGAATTATCGAAGATTTCTTTATTGTTTAAGTTATCTATCATCTAATGAAACTAAAATTCCACAAAAATATATCTCTAACGTCAGCTATCCAGATCCTTATAAATATGATTGGAAAAATGAAAAGGGAATAAAGGTTGGAATAATTTCTTATAAATCATTGTTTTTAGCTAACGAAATTGAATTATCAAATGAATTAATATCTCAACTAAGGTGTAATGGTTTGTCTCCTAAAACAGTATTTATTTCAACTTTAAAAAATTATGATGTTCAGAAGGAATTGATTAATCTTTTTAAAAAAGAAGATATAAAACTACTAATAACAACTACCTCTTTTTCTTCCTCGCTTAATAGTTCTAATGAAAATATAGATAATAATTTAAATATCTTTAAATCACTTAATCTTCCAATCCTTCAAATACTTTCTTCTAATAAATCCAGAAATAATTGGTTGGATTCATCAACTGGAATGAATCCAACAGATTTATTAATGCAAATAATTATTCCAGAATTTGATGGACGAATTACAACAAAACCTTGTGCTTTTAAAGAGGTTATTTCTATAAATAAAACCTTATGTAGCAAAATTACAAGTTACAAAGTTGATTTTGGAAATATTAAATGGATAACAAAACTTACAAGTAATTATCTAAGACTAAATAATTTAAATAATTTTGATAAAAAGATATCATTAGTAATTGCAAATTATCCTGTAAAAAATGGAAGAATTGGAAATGGAGTCGGTTTAAATACCCCGCAGTCTGTCCTTAATATTCTTTATTGGTTAAAAGATGAAGGTTATGATCTTGGTACTGGAGAATTACCTAAAAATTCATCAGAACTAATTTCGTTACTTATAAAAAATAGAACAAATGATATTGAATCTCAAAATAATAAACCTCTTGATTTTTTATCATTAAATGAATACTTAGAATTTTGGAACAAACTATCCCTTAAACCTAAAAATCTTATCGTTGATAGATGGGGTATTCCATCTAAGTCTCAAGATTTAGAAAAACAAGGTTTTTCGATTAATGGTCTTTTATTTGGGAAAATATGTTTACTAATTCAACCTCAAAGAGGTTACGATATTGAATCTAATAAAGATATACATTCTCCAGATCTACCACCACCCCATAGATATCTAGCTCAATATTATTGGATTGAAAGTAAATTTGATTCGAATGCTATTTGTCATATAGGTAAACATGGCACTATTGAATGGTTACCAGGAAAATCTATAGGACTTAGTGATGAATGCTTCCCTAGTATTATTTGTCCACCAATTCCAAATATATATCCATTTATTGTTAATGACCCAGGAGAAGGATCGCAAGCAAAAAGGCGAACTCATGCAACAATAATTGATCATCTTACACCTCCTTTAGATAGATCTGATTTGTATGGAAAACTCTCGATTTTAGAACAATGTTTAGACGAATACTATGAGGCTAAGTTATTAAATTCTAAGCGAATAAACATTATTGAAAAATCAATATTAGAAATTATAAAAAACGATTTTAAAGATATTAAATTATTTGACGAATCAAATAAAATTGAAAAAATTGACTCATATCTATGTGAACTAAAAGAATCACAAATAAGAACTGGTCTTCACATTTTTGGAAGTAGACAAAAATTTATAAATGAAATTAATTTAATCATAAGTATTGCAAGAGTTCCAACTTCAAAACGTAGTGGGATAATCCAATACATTGCTTCAAATCTTAATTTAGATTTAGATCCATGGACTAATAACTATGATCAAGTTCTTAGTGATAACGATAAAGAAATTATTAGTAATTATTCAAAAGATAATATCAATAGCTTTAGAAGAACATTAGAATTTATAGAAAATCAAGCAAAATATTTAATTTATCATTATTTTTACAAAGACCAAATAACTCTAAATGAATTAGAAATATTAAAAAATAAAAATATATTATTATTATTTAATGTAGATAAAAAACATAAAGAATTTTTTAATCTAATTCATAAAGAAATATTAGAACCTATAGTTAAATCGACCATAAATGAGAAGGCATCATTTATAAATGCTTTAAATGGAATATATGTAAGTAGCGGACCATCAGGAGCTCCAACACGAGGTAAAACTGAAGTTCTACCTACAGGTAAAAATTTTTTTTCTGTTGACTCCAGAGGCTTACCAACAGAATCGGCATGGATTGTTGGATGTAAATCAGCTTCTCAAATAATTGATTTATATAAACAGGATCATGGACAAGACCTTAAAAAATTAGCAATTTCTGTATGGGCTACATCTACTATGAGAAACGGAGGGGAGGATGTTTGTCAAATATTGTATTTACTAGGCGTAAAACCCATTTGGGATGGTCCTTCTAGAAGAGTCATTGATATAGAAATAATTCCTTTAAGTATTCTTAATAGACCAAGAGTTGATGTTACTTTAAGAATCTCGGGTATGTTTAGGGATGCATTTCCTCAATTAATATCTTTAGTTTACAAAGCAATAAAATTAGTTTCTCAACTTGACGAAGATAAAAAATTAAATCCAATTTCAGCATCTAATAAAGACGGAGATTCTTTAAATAGAATTTTTGGTTCTGCACCTGGATCATATGGAGCTGGATTACAAGAACTTATATCTAATTCTAGTTGGGAAAATATAAATGATTTTGCTGATTCTTATTTAAACTGGAGTAAGTGGATATATTCTGATGGAAATGAACCTATCGAAAATAAAAAAGAATTAGAAAAAGCGCTTAAAAATATTCAAGTAGTTATTCATAATCAAGATAACAGAGAACATGATATTTTGGATTCTGATGATTATTATCAATTTCAAGGAGGAATATCATCAGCAATAAATAAACTACAAGGCAAATTTCCCGAAATATATCATGGTGATTTATCAAAATATCGTTTATCTAAAATAAATAAATTAACCTATGAAATAAATAAGGTTGTTAGGACAAGAGTGCTTAATCCAAAATGGATTGATGGAATGAAGGAAAACGGATATAAAGGTGCCTTTGAGTTTTCTGCAACTCTCGATTATTTATATGCTTATGATGCCACAACGGAAATCGTATCTGATTGGTGTTATACCCAAATATATAATTCTTGGATATGTGATGAGAACCTTAAAATTTTTTTTATCGAGAATAATCCATGGGCCTTACGAGATTTATCCCAAAGATTTCTTGAGATTATTAATAGAGAAATGTGGAATGACCATACTCCAGAAATATTAGAAAATTTAAAAAAGATTGTTAATATGGCTGATGCCAAAATTGAGAAAAACGAATATTAGTTTATCTGCCCAATAATGAATATCCATGACTATCCGTTCCGCAGGTTTTAAGCATATTAAGGCTCTCTGTTATTTTATTTATCTCTGAACATACAAAATTACTTGGTTGCCATCTTTCTCTTAAATCATAATCGTACCAAACTTCAATCCCATCAACTCCCTGCTTATTAGCTTCAGGGATAAGTTTATAAAAGGGAATTCTATACCTTGCTGGATGTGCAAGAAAAGATAACCCTCCTGATAATCTGATTGCCTTTGCTACTGAATTGATGTGTAAATCATTCCCAATTGGGGACTCACCTTGAATATAAGGTGTTAGATGTGTACTTTTTATATTAATTCCTAATCCAATAACATGAACTAAGCATCCAAGAAGTAAACAATTTATTTCAATTCCAGTAATTAGTTTAAAAGAATCAGTTGGATATTTTTCAAGTAAATTATTTTTTTCAATAAAATCATGTGCTTTAACAGTGTGATGATCTGTTATAGATATAAATTTTATTTTATTAATAAAGGCTTGATCTAATAATTGTTCTGGATCAAAGCTCCCATCACTAAATTTCGTATGACAATGAAAATTTACTAAGCCTGGACAGCTTTCTTTATTTATATTTGCTGCTATTTTTATTAAATCTTGCTTATCCATTCTTTAGAGATTCTTCATTTTTTCTTCTGATCTTTGCATATAACTGAATAGATAAAAGCATAAATATTATTAGTCCAAATACACTCCATGTCGCAATACTGGTAGGGAAATTATTTTTAAAAATAACTAATAGGACAATTACAAATAACAATAATGTAGGAAGTTCATTTAGTAATCTAAGGTTTTTTGCAGATATTTTTGAAGTACCATTCTGTAAAGAGTTCATTATTTTATAACAGTAAACATGATATATGACTAAGCCCAAAACAAAAGAAATTTTTATCTGAAGCCATTTTTCACTGAGCCATCCAGGTTGCATAATTACTAAACAGATAGCCATACTTAAAGCCAGTATCATTCCTGGTGTAGTAATAATATTGGCAAGCCTTTTTTCCATCAAGGAATATTGATCATTAAACGCAATCTTCAAATCATCTTGCATGGATCTTGACTCTTCATGATATATAAAAAGCCTAACTAAATAAAAAAGACCAGAAAACCATACAATTACACCAATGATGTGAAGAGACTTAAACCATAAATATGCTTCTGATGACAAATTAATAAAATATAATTCATAAACTATTACCAATATAAATACTTATTTAATAGTGAATAATTTTAAATTTATAAAAATTAATCAATATTTATAACTCATTAAAGTAATTATAAATATCATTTGCTGAATGCATACCAAGACCTTTAACTTTTGAAAGTTCTTCTCTGCTTGCAATTCTAATTGCATCAATTGAATTGAAATGCTCAAGCAAATCTTTAATACGTGAAGGTCCTAAACCTGGTATTTGGGATAATTGAGATCTATTCATTCGAGTAGATCTTTTATTTCTATGAAATGATAATGCAAATCTATGTGCTTCATCTCTTACTCTTCGAAGTAATAGAAGTCCTTTTTGATTTTGATCAGTATCAAGAGATTTTGAAAAACCTGGTATGAATATCTCTTCATTTTTTTTTGCTAAAGAACATATATTAACTTCTTCATGTAGATCTAATTGTGTTAATGCCTTCAATGCGGAATTTAATTGTCCTTTTCCGCCATCTATCATAATCAAATCTGGCCAATCTGTTAGAAGATCATTTTCTAATGTACTTTTTTTCTTATCTTGTAACGAACTAATGTCTCCACCATCAATTTTAAATTTTGACCATTTTTTAAATCTTCTGTATATAACCTCATAAATTGAGGCAAAATCATCACTATGTCCAATAAATATATTGGGATCTTTAATTTTATATTTTCTATAATTTTGTTTGGATGGAATACCATCTATAAAGACTACTTGTGATGCTACAGGATCTGTTCCTTGTATATGACTAATATCATATCCTTCAATTCTTCTCGGCTGGTTAGTTAATTCAAGTATTTGAGTCAAGTCTTCTATTGCAGATTCATTATCTTGAATTCCATTTAATATCCTCTCTAATTCTAATTTTGCATTTTTTAAAACCATTTCAACGGTTTCAAACTTTTTATTTCTTTTTGGGATAATTAACTTAACCTTTTTCTGCCTTAATTCACTTAACCATTCTTCAATTGTATTATGTTTTGGAAGATTAAATTGCAATAAAATTTCTGATGGTATTTCAACTCCTTCAACATTAATATAGTGCTCTTCTAATACTCTTTGTAGTATCTCTGTCTCATCACTATTATCAATTTTTTGTGTATATCCTATTCTTCCTATTAATTTACCAGACCTCATTTGAAAAATTTGAATGCTAGAGATGTTATTTTCAGAAACAATGCCAAAAATATCTCTATTAATTGATGAGTCTGGTATCGATATTTTTTGAGATTCAGTTAATAATTTTAAACCTGAAATTTGATCTCTTATTTTAGCAGCATTTTCAAATTCTAAATCATTGGAATATTGATTCATTTTTCGTTCTAGAAAAACCTCTAGATCATCGTTCCTTCCTTGGAAAATCATAGATACTTGCTTCATAGTTTTTTTATAATCTTCTGAGGATATTATTTCTTGACAAACTCCTGGACATCTCCCAATTGAATAATTTAAGCAAGTTCTATCTTTATAAACAGGACGAGGTCTTTGTCTTAAAGGAAATATTTTTTTTATTATGAATAATGTTTTTCTTAATAATCCAACATCAACATAAGGTCCATAATATCTATCAAAATTATTTCTATTTCTCCTTTTTCTTGTTATAAAAATTCTTGGATATTGTTCGCTCCATGTAATGCAAAGATATGGATATTTTTTATCATCTTTTAATAGAATATTAAAATAAGGTTTATTAGTTTTAATTAAATTTGATTCTAAATTTAAAGCTTCATACTCACTATCTGTAACTATAATTTCTATTTCAGTTATTTGTCTAACCATTAGACTTAATCTAGGAGACAGTTCAGCATAATTATTAAAGTAACTACTGACCCTATTTCTTAGTGTTTTAGATTTGCCTATATAAAGTAAATTATTATCAATATCTTTAAAAAGATAACAACCAGAGGACTTTGGTATTTCAGATAATCTTGCTTTTAATAAGTCCTTATTTTTAATAAGTTTATATTCAATTTTAAAATTATATTTTTTATCTAATACTTTGGTAGAAACTTTTGTTGAAGGATTTGTCATCTATAATTTCTAACCTCCGTAGTTCCATCCCGTAGAATTTAAATTTAACGAATCAACATCATTATTTAAATAAGCAGATAAAACTTCACCAACAAAAACTGTATGATCACCATACATAACATTCCCTACAACCTTACATTCGACACCACCAACACTATCAACTAATATTGGTAAACCAAATTCTCCCAAATTAAATTCGACAGATTCAAATCTTCCTCCAAGGGCTTTTTGTGGTTTAAAAAAGACGGCTGCTAAATCCTTTTGATCACTTTTCAGAACATTTAAAGAAAACTTTCCAGTATTTTTAATTATTTCATGACTGGATCCTTCAGCTCTTACTGCCATAACAACTAGCGGAGGGGTAAAGGAACCTTGTGTAACCCAACTAGCAGTAAAGCCATTAACTTCATTAGTCTCATCATCTTTCACTCCGCAAATAAACAATCCATGTGGAATTTTTCTTAATAAGATTTTTTTTGCTTCAAGATTTAATGTCATAATTGATTTAACTAATATACATATTTTAACCAAATATTATTTCTAATCATAATTAAATTATGAAAATACTTTACCCAGGTACATTTGATCCTTTAACAAATGGACATCTAGATTTAATACAAAGAGCTGAAAAATTATTTGGAAATGTAGTTGTTGCTGTTCTAGAAAATACTAGTAAAAAACCAACCTTTGATCTTAATAAAAGAATATTACAAATAAAAAATGCTGTATCTCATCTATCAAATATCAGTGTTATTTCCTATGAGGGTCTCACAGTCGATTGTGCAAAAGAAGTTAACGCAAATTTAATATTAAGAGGGCTAAGAGCTATGAGTGATTTTGAATATGAACTTCAAATAGCACATACAAATAAATCTCTTAATACTGAAATAGAAACCATTTTTCTTTCTACTAATACAAACTATAGTTTTTTAAGTAGTTCCTTGGTTAAAGAGGTTGCTAAATTTGGAGGTGAAATAGATCATATGGTACCTGATTCTGTAGAAAGAGATCTAAAGAATTATTTTAAAAAAGATTAAATACATTCTTCCAATTTATATATGTTTTTTAACAGGGTAAATGTCTTATCCCTATCTATATTTTCTGAGTTTTGGATAATACTTATAACTATAGGTTTCTCATCCTTATATAGATATCCTGATAACGCAAATACATTTGATAAAGTACCTGTTTTCCCAAAAAACTTACCTTGTAATTCTGAGTTTGTAAATCTCTTAGCTAAAGTTCCTCTTACCCCAATAATTGATAGTGAAGACTGGAAGGTACTAAAGTTTTTTGAATATTTCATCTTATTCAAAAATTCTGATATTAATTTTGTTGTCACTCTATTGTTTCTAGAAAGACCACTTGCATCTGAAAAAGTCAAATTATCAACTTTTAAACCTCTGTTTTTTAACCAATATTTTAATTTTAGATAATTATTGTCATTCCAAGAATTTGATGCATTTTTAAAAAGTGATTCTGCAGTGAAGTTATGACTTTCGGAATTAGCTAATGTTATCAACGACAATAATGGATTAGAAGTAATTGTTTCCAATTCAATAGATGAATTCAAATAATATTTTTCAGAATTATCTACAATGTCTATATTTATTGATGCATATGGGAATTTTTTAAGAATATAATTTTCTATAGTCTTTTTTAAGTATTCAATATTTTCATATTTACTCTCATTGCTATTTAATGCCAAGGTTGTAATGGGAGCTCCGTAATCATATTGCTTATCTATATATGTCCAACCTTTTGGCCAATAATAATTAAAATTTATTTCTAAGATATTCAGATTGATAACGTTATTATTATTAGTGATATTAGATAGTAATTTATTAATATCAGAGTAGTTAAGATCAGGATCTCCTTGACCTAATAAATAATATTTATCATTACCCTTTCTAAATATTGATGTTTTAAAACTTCTTGAGGGTTTGAATTTATTTAATACATATGCTGTACTAAATAACTTTAAATTTGAAGCTGGTATTCTTAATATATCATCATTATATGAACTTATAAGAACACCGTTCTCATTAATAATGGATACGCTAAAACTCTTATCAAGCGATTTAAATAATAATTCATCATACTTTATACACTTTTTGTTATTCCTAATTATTCCTGGAGAATTAAAATATATGTTATTTAATAATTTACTTTTTTGAATATTTAATAAATTCCATATTAAAAGAGGAAAACTTAATAAGCCAAAAATTAAAATTATATAAAAATAAAATTTTCTAAAAACTTTCAAAACTATAAATTTACAAAAATAGTTTCATTATCAGGTCTCTCATCAAATTCTTTTTTAAATAAATATCTTTTATTAATTTCTTTAAAAAGTAACCAATTATTTGGATAAGAATGCATTAATGCACCATTATCAATTGGTTGAAGAAAGTAAACGTTATACCAAGTTTTTACAAAGTTTTTTCTTCTTTCTCTTATTACACTTCCTATCCCAATATTTGCATCTTCAAATTTTGGATTTAAAGAATAATGCAAACCTTTAAAGTTATCACACATTGGTTCGAATGTATCAAAATCGTAAGGTTGAGGAAGTATCGAAATCAAGATTGATTCATCTTGATCGACATAAATGGATTCATTAAAACCTTTAAATGTAAAAATATTTTCTTTAATATCTGGATAATCCCTCTGAGCTAAAGCTACAGCTCCTGGATCAGAATAAGTAATAAAAACATTTTTTTTTATTTTTTTATTATTATAATAATTTGCAAGTATCTTATAAATAGTTATACCTATTTTATTAAACTTTAATCCTTCGAAATTAAATTCAACAGTAAATCGAAAACTTGATAGTTTTAAACTAGAGATTATTGAATTTTCTAGATTTTTTAAGGCATCATTAAGATCCTTAGGTAACACATAAATAGTATTCATTAGAATTTTTTTATACAAATTTGAATTAGTTTAAATAATCTATCTATATCAGACTTCTTATTCATAGACCCTAAACTAACACGAATGTTTGAATAAAGTTGATTACTATCATATCCCATATTTTCAAGAGTAAGACTATGTTTTCCTGAGGAGCTAGAACATGCACTACCACTACTTATAGCTACATTATTATCAGACATATAATTAATAACTTTATAAGCTTTTATTGGTTCTAATTTCTTATTAAATAAAAGAAATGATATGTGATTTGGAAGTCTTTCAGTACTACTACCTGTAATTTTAATATTTGGATTATTAGTTATTTTATTTATAAAATATTTTTTAAGCAGTACTTTTTTATTATTTTCGAACTCGGCATTATACGAATTGAATTTAATTCTTCCCTTAATATTTTTTATTGACTGATACATTCCGGCTATTAATGGCAAAGGAGTTGTCCCTTGTCTTATGGAATATTCTTGAGAAAGTGAAATATCATTATTTTTTAATAACAATCTAGATTTTGAATTCGTCAATAGTAATCCTATGCCTTTAGGACCTCCAAATTTATGTGCGGATAAACTTAATAGATCACAGTTAAGTTCTTTCCAATTAAAAATACCGTTACTTAATATCTGTGTCCCATCGATATGAAATAAAATATCTAATTCCTTGCATTTAGTTCCAACTAATTGAACAGGTTGTAAAGTGCCTACTTCACTCTGACCCCAAATTAGCGAAACAAGATTTGTGTTATTTTTAATTACTTCATTAATGTTAGATATATTTATAATCCCATCTCTATTAACTGGCCATTTATAGATTTCCCACCCTTTTCTTTTTAGCTTATTTGCTGAAATTATTGTAGCTTGATGTTCAACATTAGAGATAACAACTCTTCCATACTTATATTTATCACTAAGATTACTAAATACTAATGATGTCGATTCTGAAGAGCCTGATGTAAAAACAATATCTTCTGTATTTGCATTTAAAATCTTTGCTATTTTAAGTCTTATTTTCTCTAAGTATGTCGCACATCTAATTCCATATTTGTAAGTTGAGGATGAATTACTCCAATAGTTTTTGTATGTAGAATTTATTTTATTTAATACATTCTTAGATAATGGAGTAGTAGATGCATTATCAAGGTAAATATACTTATTGTCCATCTACTTTAGAATAAATGTTCCAGAAAAAACTTTTTTTGCATTACCAGTCATCAAAATTTCATCTTCTGATCTAGACCAATTAATTGTAAGATTACCTCCTGGTAGATTTATTACTGTTTTTGAATTACATAAACCTAGTTTGTATGCTGCCACATGTACAGCACAAGCTCCTGTACCACAAGCTAATGTTGCTCCTGCTCCTCTTTCCCATACAAGAACGTTAATATTATCTCTATTTATTATTTGGGAAAAATGAACATTTGTTTTTTCAGGAAATAATTCATGTTTTTCAAACACTGGACCTAATAGAGAAAGTGATATTTGAGTGATATCTTCAAGAAAAAATATCAAATGTGGATTTCCCATCCCCACTGCATATCCCTTTTGTTCAAAATTCGTTTCTTTAAAGAGGCATGAAGGAATTGAATTGATTTTTGTATCGATTTTTGTTGGAATAGATTTAGTTTCTAATATTGGTTTTCCCATTTTTACAGTAATTTCACCATCATTATATTTAGCAATTTTTATACCAGCTTTTGTTTCGATCCTATATTCAGAAACGCTAAAAGAACCTTTATTTAAATTGTGTAGATATTGAACTAAACACCTGATTCCATTTCCACACATTTGAGCCTCCGAACCATCTGAATTATAGATAATCATCTTTGCGTAATTATTTCTATCAGGTTCCAAGATGAAAATTACGCCATCACCACCTATACCGAATTGTCGATCACATAAATTTTTTATATCGATAGTTTTGTCTGATAGAAATTTTTTGTAAATATTAGTATTTCTGGAATCAATTATTATAAAATCGTTGCCATTACCATGATATTTTTCGAATATTATATTGTTCATTTAAAAATTATTTATCTAATAAATTTTAATTATAAATTAAAGCTTTTAACAATCTATTTCTTTTTATAGAATCAATATTAAAATAATATTTTACTAAAGCTAAAATAAGTGACTACTTCTGAAAATACAGATAAAAGAGCAACTAATTTATATAAACCATCTGATATAGAGGGTAAATGGCAAAAAATCTGGGAGGAGGAAAACTTATATAATACAGATGAGCAAGCAAGTAATAAAGAAAAATTTTATGCCTTATCCATGTTTCCCTACCCTTCAGGAAACCTTCATATGGGTCATGTGCGCAATTATGTAATAACAGACTTAATTGCACGATTTCAAAGATTTCAGGGCAAAGTAGTGTTACATCCGATGGGTTGGGACGCATTTGGTTTACCTGCTGAGAACGCCGCGATAGAAAGAGGAATAAATCCTGATAAGTGGACTAAACAAAATATCGCTCATATGAAATCACAATTAAAATTATTAGGTCTTTCTGTTGATTGGGATAGAGAATTTGCCACTTGTGATGAAAATTATTACGTATGGACTCAATTTTTATTTTTGGAATTACATAAAGCTGGTCTTGTTTATCAAAAGGAGTCTGAGGTAAATTGGGATCCGATTGATAATACTGTTTTAGCAAATGAGCAGGTTGATTCAGAAGGCAAATCATGGAGATCTGGAGCGTTAGTTGAAAAGAAACTTCTAACTCAATGGTTTTTAAAAATTACTGATTATGCAGAAGAGTTATTGCAAGATTTAGAAAAATTAAATGAGTGGCCTGAAAGAGTTAAGATAATGCAGGAAAATTGGATTGGTAAATCAATAGGTACAAATATAAATTTTAAAATTAAAGAATTTAAAAAGGAAAAAATAGAAGTATTCACAACAAGACCTGATACTTTATTTGGGGTAACTTATTTAGCAATATCAGTTAATCATCCTTTAATTAAAAAAACATCTGATAGTAAAATTTTAAGTAAACTAGAAAATTTAAAAATCTATTTACAAGAAAGTAAAAATAAAGATCAAAAAAAAATTGGTATTCCAACAAATTTAATTGCTATAAATCCAATAAATTCAAAGGAAATTCCTATCTGGATAGCAAGTTATGTTCTTGATGAATATGGAACTGGAGCTGTTATGGGAGTCCCAGCACATGATGAAAGGGATTTTGAATTTGCCAAAATCAATTCTATTGATATTAAACAAGTAATTATTAAGGATAAAGATAAAATTACCACCGAATTAACTAATGCTTTTACGGATAATGGTTTTTTAATTAACTCAAATAATTTTGATGGCTTAAATAATAGTGATGCCAAAAAACATATATCAGAACATGGTGAACGAAATGGATGGGCTGAAAATAAAATTCAATTTCGTTTGAGAGATTGGTTAATTTCTAGGCAAAGATATTGGGGATGTCCAATACCAATTATTAAGTGTACTAATTGTGGTTCTGTTCCAGTAAATAAAAAGGATATTCCAGTTAGATTACCAAATGAGATTAAAATATCATCTAATAAAATTAATTCTCTAGGTAGTAATCAAAGTTGGATTAATACTAAATGTCCAAAATGCGGTAATTTGGCGAGTAGAGAAACGGATACTATGGACACCTTCATGTGTTCATCATGGTATTTTTTAAGATATCCTTCATCAAAATCTTTAACAAAGCCATTCGAAAAAGAAAAAATTAATAAATGGTTACCTGTTGATCAATATGTTGGTGGTGTAGAACATGCAATTTTACATTTGCTTTATGCAAGATTTCTTACCAAAGCCCTAAGGGATAATAATCTTTTTGATATTGATGAACCATTTAAGAGGCTCTTGACACAAGGAATGGTTCAATCTGCAGCTTATAAAAATTCAATTACAGGAAAATATATCTCTCCAACTGATATTAAAGATATAACTGACCCAATAGATCCAAAAGACAATTCAAAGCTTGAAGTTCTTTTTGAAAAAATGTCAAAATCTAAATATAACGGTGTAGACCCTGAATCTGTAATAAAAAAATATGGAGCAGATACAGCAAGAATGTTTATTTTATTTAAAGCCCCTCCAGAAAAAGACCTCGAATGGGGCGATTCTGATGTAGAAGGGCAATATAGATTTCTATGTAGAATATGGAAACTTTTCTTGGATTACACTAATAATGATATTTCTCATGAAGAAAATAAACTTAAACAAGAAAATGAAAGCTCATTATTAAAGTCTATAAATATTGCTATAAAAGAAATCTCAAATGATATAAAAAATAATCAATTTAATACAGCAATATCAGAATTAATGAAGTTTTATAATTCAATATACTCGAACCTAAATCATGTAAGTAAAGACTTAAGAAGAGAAGCTCTTATGAAATTTTGTATATTATTAGCGCCATTTGCTCCTCATATTTCCGATGAAATCTGGCATTTAATTGGTAATTCAAAATCAGTACATCTAGAAAAATGGCCAGTATTCGATGAAGATGCTCTAAGGGAAAATAGCTATGAATTAGTAATTCAAATAAATGGAAAAGTAAGAGATAAAATTAATGTAGAAATTAATATTTCTGATGATGAAATTAAGGAAAAAACATTAGTTAGACCTAATGTAAAAAAAATGGATTGATAATAAAACAATTAGAAAAATAATAATTGTTAAAGGCAGAATTATAAATATTGTCGTTTAATATTAACTAATTTTTTTTATTCTTATTGTAGTTGGGTTAGACCAATCTCCATTTATAAGATAGTCATCATTACCAAAACACATCTGACGAATTATAAAAAATATTGGCTCAGCTGATGAATTTCTAATAAGAGAAGTAATTTCTTTGATTGAGAATTCTTCGCCACTATTAAATAATTCTTTTACTTGTTTTTGATAATCAATTATTTCTGAGGCTGCTTTTTTACCAGCTTCAACGCCAGGTTGATCATAAGCATTTATATCAACTAATTCTGCGTAAAAAGAAACAGCTCGCTCAAATAGAGCAATTAAGGCACCTAGCGTTAAACAATTTAACTTATCCAAGGTGATTGTTATGCTTTGCCTATTTTCGTTGGATAGTGCAGATCTTGTACCTTGTAAAAATCCTGATAAAAATTCTTTAGGATTTTCAGAATCAAAATAGTAATTACTATTAGGGGTATCAAGTAACTCTATAAAAACACAAAAGAAATTATCAATACCATCTCTTAGCTGTTGAACATATGCATGTTGATCAGTAGAGCCTTTATTACCAAAAACAGATATTCCTTGATGAACGATTTCACCATTCCTATTAAACTTTTTACCTAGAGACTCCATAACTAATTGTTGAAGATATTTACTAAATACTTGTAACCTGTCTCTATAAGGTAATAAAACCATATCTCTCTTACCTATTCCATCACCAGAAAAAAACCATGCTGATGATAGTAAAGCAGCAGGATTATCTTTAATATTGGGTATACGAGTTAACTCATCCATCATTGCTGCACCTCTAATAAATTCAGAAACATCTCGATTAATAAGAGCTAAAGGAAGCAGGCCAACTGAGCTAGTAATACTGGTTCTGCCGCCAACCCAGTCAGGAAGATTAAATATTTTCAACCAATTCTCAAATTGTGCTTTTTTATATAATTGACTATCTTTCATTGTTATTGCTATTGCGTTTGAGTTCCAGTCTAAATTTTTATTTTCTACATGCTTTTTAATTATATTCATTGCTATTTTTGGTTCAGGTGTTCCACCTGACTTACTTACAACAACAAATAATGTGGTAGACAATTTATCAGATAATTCATCCAATTTCTCACTTATTAAAAAAGGATCAATATTATCAATGTATGAAAAATTCAATCCACAAGAATTCTCTTGTAATGCTTCAGTTATTAATAATGGACCTAAACCGCTTCCTCCAATACCAATCCATAAAACGTCAGTAAATTTTTGATTTTTATTATTGGTGATTTTACCCTCTAATATATTTTCTCCAAATTCTGAAATATCTCTAATCTCATTATTGATTTCATCCTTTATAAGATTATTTGGAGCAACAGATGGATTTCTTAACCAATAATGTCCAACTTGTCTTTTCTCATCAATATTTGAAATCGCACCAGCTTCTAATTCCTTAAGGGCTGAAAAAACGTTTTTAAATTTATTTTCTAAAGATGATATTTGGTCGAGAGTAAAATTTATTTTGCTGATAT
>QCUF01000015.1 GCA_003210825.1 Prochlorococcus sp. AG-676-P15-1
TAATAAAAAGTACTACTGTAAGATCCATCGTAAGTAAGTATATTGCTTTTTGTACATTTTTTTATTATTAATAATCAGTGGGTCCTTTCAAACCAAGATAAAAGAACGCTCCAAGACCTATCAAAACTAGAACTCCCGCAATAGCGGCTGAAGGAACAAATCCTCCTATGGCAAAAGAAGCAAATTGAATCATTATATTAATACAGGATTATTTTTTAATGGTATCAAGAAAATTACCTAGTTAGTTAAAAATTATGACTCGAAGACAATTAAAGACAAGAAGAATCACGCAACTAGAGTTGCATCTTCATTTTCAGAAGAAATTCTTATCCTTTCTTCTAATTTAGGACCATATAATTCATTACCCCAAATTTCAACCCTAGAATCGTTAGGAGCCATAAAAGTAAGAATATCCGTCGGAAATAAGACTCTTTCTAGAAAAAAATTTGAAGGGCCAATACATCTCAAAACGACCATTCTGGAGCCTTCATTTTTGTAAGAAAACTCAATCATCTTAAAAATAAAAAACACCTTTTATTAAACACTAAAGAAACAATTTTAAAATGTATAAAAAATTACTAAATAATTTTTTCTTCAGAAAAAGATTAATTTAATCCGACACTAATTAATTTTCTCTCTTGATTTATCAACAACAAAACATCCGAACTTATAAGATCAAAACTCTTATGTGGGATAGAAACATTTAACATCCGAATAAAATCAGTCAATTTATTATCTTTAAGTGAACTTCCTTTTTTAACAAACATCCTATTTTCTTGATTAGATTTCCATTCATTCATATATTCAAATTTCAAAGGTTTTAAATGCCAAATATGATCAATTATGTTCCAAATATCTACATAATGAGCTAAGTTACATTGGATTTTATCTCTGTAAGAAGATTCTGAAGAACTTAATGGTGGTGAAATGATCTCAGAACTTTCTAAATCTTTAGATAAAGGTTTTACACCTAAAAACCAACCTTCTATTATTAGCAGATCAGGAGCCTCATATTTCCAATGAGATCTATCCCCCAGACCATTTCTTAAAGATTTATCAAAAACAGGTACATTTAATTGCCCATCAGTTTTCCATTTAAGTAATTTTTCTTTCATTAATTCAATTGAATGGGTGCCTGGAAAACCTCGAGAAACATTCCATGGATTATTCTTAAGAGCTAATTCCATTTCTTTAGAAGGAAGGTAAAAATCATCGATGGAAATAACTGATATTTTAAAGTTTAATTTTAAGGATATACTCTCCAACCATTTCCCTAAAGTTGTTTTACCAGTCCCTGGAAGAGCTGAAATACCAATTATTTTCCGATCAGAAGAATTTTTGTTTAATTTATATGCCTGAGATAAAAGGGGTAAAGCTAATCCCCAAATCCAATCATCATTTACATTATCATCCCAAAATTTATCAATGGATAGAATCTCTTTCTTAAGGTTCCAAAACATAAACCAATCATCTAGTGTTTCCCATCCAATTTGAGAAACTAATTGTTCAAATTTATCCAATGGAAATTTAATATTTAAATCTTTCATTGTTTGCTTAATATTAATTTATTTATTAACTTATTTATTTCACTTTTCCAACCAAAACCATTTGGATCACTTGCCAGGGTGAATTTATAGCCATTTAATTTTTCTAATAATTCCAAGTTTGGTCCACCGGGACTAGGAATTACAATTTTGTAATCTGAATTTAATAATAAAGGCAAATCATTAGGAGAGTCTCCTAAACCAATAATTTTAATATTTGAATTATTTGAATATTTCTTTAGTGCATTTATAGCTTTTCCCTTGTTTGAATTAATTGACAACATGTGACTCATCCTATTACCCCTAAAAATTTCAACATTTAATCTTTTACAGCAAATATTAATTGCTTCTTCCTTTCTTTCAGGAGGATTTAAGAATGGCATACTCCAGTGTCTATCCCTCATTAATTTAAGAGAATTACCTTTTAATCCAGTTAGATCTGTTGCTTCCTTATCTGAAATATTATTCAGTGGTATTAAATCATAATTAATTTCATAAGAAATACTACGTAAAATGTTTTCAAGTTTTTCATATTTTTCTCCAAGAATAATCTCCCCATTAACCCTCTTTAAAGATTCACCATATATAGCTGCCCCATTTTCAACAATGTAAGGATCAGTTAAATTAAGTTGTTTTCTAATAACATTTACTTCCGCAGCGGTTTTACTAGTACATAATATTACTGGGATAGATAGCTCTTGAAGCAATTTTATAGTACTTTTTGCTGGAGTTAAGTCATAAGAATGATCCATTAATGTTCCATCTACATCACTAACTACCCATAAGGAAGAATTTTCAATCATATGTTAAAAAACCAAGCCAAATTACTTGAAAAGGATCAAGTTCAATATTATTAGAATTATATTTATTTGATGTTAAGTAATCCTTCATATTTAAATCATTTTTAATCAATTTATTAAATTCATAATCAATAAACCTGTAGTTAATTTTATTTTCGGTCATATTATGAATTGTGAATATAGCTTTTGAACCAATGCCCCTTTTTAATACAACAATATCAGCTCTATTTTTAGATAAGCATTCCATATGCGATTGAGGATGGAATTGAGGTAATTTTGCTCTAACATCCATTGCATGTCGGAGGTATTTAAGATTTTTATTAGAGTTAGATTCAGGATTATTAAAAACAGCGGCTAGTTTCTCTGACTTAAATTTTTCTCTATTCAAATCTCTTCTTTGACCTGTCATTGAAAAACTTTTTATATCATTTTCTGAAGCCAATAATGCTGGTAGATAAAAAGCAGGAACGCCTTTTAGTGACATCACAAGTAATTGAGTTAACAAAAACCTCTCATATTGAAAACGATTTGAATCTCTACCAGGATCCTCCATTGCGCTCCACCAACTAATATTTAGTTCATATGGTTTATCTTCTCCATTTGATAATCTTCTATGACTTACTAAACCCCCTCTTTTCTCACAATTAATCAATAAATCTTTAATTCTTCGTTCATTCATGAGACCTTCTAAAGCCCTTAACCCCACACCATCATGAGAAGCAGTGAAATTAAAAAGCGTTGTAGTTTTGGGTAACTCTGGCCAATCACAAATCCATGAATTTAAAATGTCTGCTCTTGAACTAATTATTGCTTCTAAAAGAAGAGGAGGTAAAGGAAAATTATAAGCCATGTCCGCTTCATCTTCTGGTAATAAATAAGAGAGATTTTCCTTCTGCGGGACATTAGTTTCAGTAATTAATACGCCATCCTTAAGAAGGTCATTTAGAAGTATTCTTAAGATTTTTACTATTGAATGTGCTTTTGGTAAATGCAAACATGTTGTACCAGGCTCCTTCCAAATAAAACCTACAGCGTCTAGTCTTAACCATTTAATACCATTTGATAAATAAGTAATAATCAAGTTAAGAAACTCTATTGTCATTTTAGGGTTAAGCCAATTCAAATCAATTTGATCTGGACCAAAAGTTGTCCAAACTTGTTTTTGTCCATCTTCTGTATTTATTTGGGAGAAAAGAGATGAACTTCTTGGTCTTATAACATTTTTCCAGTCAAGATCTTGTGAAGGAGAAAAGACATTAGATAATCCGGGTTCTTGACATTTAATAAATTGCTGAACCCATGGATGAGATGATGAAACGTGATTTAAAACTAAATCAGCCATTAAATAATGTTTACTAGAAATACTTTTTAAATCCTCCCAACTACCAAATTTTTCTTCTAAAGA
Source organism: Prochlorococcus sp. AG-676-P15-1 (assembly GCA_003210825.1). Classification (GTDB taxonomy): domain Bacteria; phylum Cyanobacteriota; class Cyanobacteriia; order PCC-6307; family Cyanobiaceae; genus Prochlorococcus_A. The sequence goes on from QCUF01000015.1 coordinate 3,750, forward strand.
TTTATGACTTGATACAGCAAAACCACCATCACTAGTTGATTTAAGAAATGGAAGAATATGAACTACTTTTGATAAACTCCCAAAATAATTACTTAGTAACTCTCGAAGCGTTACAAGTGTAGCTTCTCCTTTTTTATAAACCCCATCGGCATAGGTTATTAAGACAGCATAAGATTCATCCCATTTTTTATCTTCACTTATTTCTTCATAACGAGACTTCTCTGAGAAATTATCTAAAATCTGCAATAATTGATTACAAATTAAGTTAAGCTCTTCAGTAGTATGATCCTTATAAATTGTTTCTAGCAATTTACAAAGCCTTAATCTATCAAATTCTTTCTTTGAATCAATTTGCGTCACTTTGAAGAAATCATCGAAGTATTAACACTATTCTGCACATCAAATAGAAAATGGACTTTCAACAAGGTTTAATCACAACAATACATGAATATGGTGTCACCAAGGATCTCCTTAGAGAATTAAATAAAAGACTTAAGAAAAGATCTACAGCAATACTAATTCCTTGTCTATATGAAGAATTTGAACGACCAGCGCTAAAAGACATTAAAGAAGTTTTAAAAAATCTTACCGGATTAAATGAATTAGTTATTGCTCTATCTGCAAAGACTGCAGATCAAGTAAATTCTGCAAAGTCATTTTTTGATTCAATGCCATTCCCTGTTCATATTCAATGGACAAATTCTCCATCTGTAATTGAACTATTAAAAAATCAAGAAAAAAATGGATTAGAACTTCTTGGAACTCCAGGGAAAGGATGGGCAGTATGGCAAGGAATAGGGGTTGCGACAAGACAATCTGACGTAGTTGCTTTATTTGATGCTGACATAAGAACATTCACCCCTTTATATCCATCAAGAATGATTCTTCCGTTGTTAGACGAATCACACGGAATTTCCTATGTAAAAGCCTTCTATAGTCGATTATCATTAGAAACAAATCAATTACAAGGAAGAGCAACGAGATTATTTGTAGGTCCTTTATTGGCAAGTTTGGAGCAGTTAGTTGGCAATGGTCCGTTTTTGCAGTATCTACAATCCTTTAGATATCCTCTTGCTGGTGAATTTGCATTTACAAAAGATTTAGCTATGAATTTAAGAATTCCATGTGATTGGGGTTTAGAGATAGGTCTTCTATCAGAGGTTTATAGGAATGTCAGAACTTCAAAAATAGCTCAAGTAGACCTTGGATTATTTGATCATAAACATAAAACTATAGGATTATCTTCGAAGGAGGGTCTACAAAAGATGTGCACAGAAATTCTATCTAGTGTCTTAAGAGGACTTATGGAGCATCAAGCTCAGACTCTAACAAGCACTCAATTATCAACACTTGAAGTTCTTTATAAAAGAGTAGGAGAAGATAGAGTTAAACAATTTGGACTAGATTCTGCAGTTAATAAGCTTCCATATGACAGACATCAAGAGGAATTATCTGTTCAAAAATTTGCAAAATTATTAAGACCTGCTACTCAAGGTTACTTAGCAAATCCAACAACTCAACAACTTCCTAGTTGGTCAAGAGTTCTTTCATGTGAGAATAAGCTTCAAGAAGATTTAGCAAATGCAGGATCTAAAGAAATAAATACAACTAAAAAAGAATTAATTAATAACTACTAAAGTAAAAAATATTTTTGAGCCATCGGTACTTCATTAAGAGGTTCACAAGAGAGTAATACTCCATCAGCGAATACTTCATAAGTTTGTGGATCAACTTGGATATTTGGTAATTTATTATTCAATTTTAGATCTAATTTATTAATAGATCTTGTGTTTTCTACAGCCAAACAATTTTTTTGTAAAGAAAGTTTGTTAGGAATATCAAGCTCGATTGCATTTTTACTCAAAAATGTGAAAGAACTTTTTAGAAGTGATTGTCCATAATTCGCAAACATAGGTCTCCCATGAACAGGCCCTGGTGTTGGAATTGAAGCATTTGCATCACCCATCTGTGACCAAACTATAGAACCTCCTTTGACAACTAATTCTGGTTTAACACCAAAAAAGGAAGGTTTCCACAAAACTAAATCCGCTATTTTACCCTTTTCTATAGAACCAACAAATCTATTAATTCCATGAGCGATAGCTGGATTAATAGTGACTTTAGAGATATATCTTTTAACTCTATAATTATCATTTCTATCAGAATCTTCAGGTAAAGGACCTCTTTGGACTTTCATTTTATGTGCAGTTTGAAAAGTTCTTGTTATTACTTCTCCAACTCGTCCCATGGCCTGTGAATCACTTGCAATAATTGAAAACGCTCCAATATCATGCAATATATCTTCTGCAGCTATTGTCTCCCTCCTAATTCTTGACTCTGCGAATGCAATATCTTCTGGAATTTTAGAATCTAAATGATGACAGACCATCAACATGTCAAGGTGTTCTTCTAGAGTATTTTTGGTGTAAGGCCTTGTTGGATTAGTACTACTTGGTAAGACATTATTTTCTCCACAAATTTTAATAATATCTGGAGCGTGGCCACCCCCTGCTCCTTCAGTATGAAAAGTATGAATAGTTCTACCTGCAATGGCAGCTATAGTATCTTCAACAAACCCTGCTTCATTCAAAGTATCAGTATGAATACATACTTGAACGTCTAGTTTATCTGCAACATTAAGACAAGAATTTATCGTTGATGGAGTTGTACCCCAGTCTTCATGTAATTTTAAACCACAAGCACCTGCGTTTACTTGTTCAAGAAGATTTGTCTCATTAGATGAATTACCTTTCCCAAAAAAGCCTAAATTAACAGGAAATGCTTCGGCAGATTGAATCATACGAGATATATGAAAAGCACCTGGAGTGCAGGTAGTAGCATTTGTTCCGGTAGCTGGCCCTGTTCCACCTCCTAACATAGTTGTCACTCCAGAAGCTAATGAAGTTTCTATTTGTTGAGGACAAATAAAATGTATATGTGTATCTATAGATCCTGCAGTAAGAATATGTCCTTCTCCAGCTATTACTTCAGTTGATGATCCAATAACTATATTTATATTATCTTGTATATCTGGATTTCCAGCTTTACCAATTTCATAAATTTTTCCATCTTTCAATCCGACATCAGCTTTTACAATTCCCCACCAATCAACTATTAAGGCATTTGTTATTACTGTATCAACAGCTCCATCATCTCTGGTTACTTGAGACTGGCCCATTCCATCTCTGATAACCTTACCTCCTCCAAATTTAACTTCATCTCCATAGGTTGTGAAATCCTTTTCTACTTCAATTATTAATTCTGTATCTGCAAGTCTTACTCTATCTCCCCTTGTAGGTCCATATGTTTGAGCATAAGTTTTTCTATTAATTTTATAAGACATAATATTTAAGAATCTAAAGGACCGTTAATTAAAGCATTAAAACCAAAGGCATTTCTATATCCTGAATAAGGTACCAGTTTTACTTCTGTGGTATCTCCAGGTTCAAATCTAATAGCGGTTCCTGCAGGAATATCTAGACGCATACCAAGCGTAATTTCTCTTGTAAAAACTAAAGCTTTATTAGTTTCGAAAAAATGATAATGAGATCCAACTTGAATAGGTCTATCCCCAGTGTTAGAAACAGTTATAGTTTTAGCATTTTTACCAGAATTCAGTTCAATAAAACCATTTTCAGTAATTATTTCACCAGGTATTAAATAATCCATAGTTAATTAATAGGATTGTGAATAGTTACCAATTTAGTACCATCTGGAAAGACAGCTTCAACTTGAACTTCATCGACCATATCAGAGATGCCATCCATTACTTGTTTTTTACTAAGCCAAGTTGTCCCTTCAGACATTAATTGGCTAACACTTTTGCCATCTCTTGCACCCTCTAAAACTTGAAAGCTTAAGAAAGCAACTGTTTCCGGATAATTAAGTTTTAGACCCCTATTGAGTCTTCTTTCAGCTAATTGTGCAGCTGAAAAAATTAAAAGTTTATCTTTTTCTTGAGGTGAAAGATGCATAAATAAAAATTAATCTAAAAATTGTCTTTAAAAAAGTTCTAAATGAACATAATTAGTAATTTAAAGATCTTGCAAAGGCCATACACCTTGATATTCTGGCTTACAGAACCCACAAACAGTTCTTATTTGTGTCCAAATAGAAAAAAAACATTTTCTTGCATCTTGTGATGAAGTACCTAAGAATCTTATTGATATCCCATTTTCTAAAGTTCCTAAAGACAAATAATTATTATTTTCTTTAAAAATCATTTTTATTTTTTCTTTTAAGTTACTTATTTTTGTTTTAGGAAATTCTTTTTCACATATCCAAATTAAAGAACCAAAAACTGGCTTATAATCCATTCCACTTTTAGCTTCAAAACTAAATTTAGTTAATTCAATTTGATCTACAAATTCCCAATCATCGCATAGATGTCCATTCCTCATTATTTCTAATTTTGATCTAAAAATGCCGTTCTCAATTGATTCGCCTGCAGAAGATCTTCCAAGTCTTATTAAATCTGTAAATAACAAACTAGAGTTGTCCGAAATCTTTATCTTAAATTCCTGAGAATATAATCCGTTTGCAAAAACTATAGTTTCTTGTGGAAGGTACTCTAAATGTGAATTATCAAGAATATTTATCTTTGTTTTCTGCGAGGAAAAAGTACCTTCAGGATAAATTTTTGATCTACCAACTGATCCATATACTTTCTGAGCTGAAGAGGTTGTTAATAGCACTTTCGAATTAATTCCAATATTTGCTTCAAATTCAAGCAAGTCACCACCAACAAGTCCTCCTGCCGTATGAAGTATAGGTAAAATACATCTGCCCTCTTGGTCATAACTGCACTTTAGTAATTTATAGGGAGATGTAAATTTAGATTTGAAGATTGTTTTATCATCTTTCCCAGAACTTGATTTATTATTAAAAAAATTTAAGAAACAATTACCTTCCCAAGAAGATTTATCCATAATTGTTTTCTTGATTACTCTATTTAAGTTAATAAAATATTTTGTTATGAGTAATAAAAAAGAAATTGTTGTAACTGATTGGATTAAGCAAAATTGCCATGAGGTTAATTTTTTATACCTTACATTAAGTTCTGATCAAAGAAGAGTCTTAAGAGGAAAAAGAAAATCAGATTGTAATCAAGAACTTCAATTACAATTACCAAGAGAGGGGATATTAATTGATGGTGATATCCTTCGCACAAATCACAAAAAACTCTTTGTAAAAATCGTTGCGCAAAAAGAAAATTTAATAGAAATAACTGCTAAAACAGATTTAGAACTTATCAAAGTTGCTTATCACCTTGGGAATAGACATGTAGAAATTGAGTTTAATGATAATATTTTATTTACTAAAAGTGATTACATAATTGAGGAATTGCTTAAGAACTTTGATGTTGTTTTCTCAAAAGTTGAAAAAAAGTTTTTCCCTGAAATAGGAGCTTTTCATCATGAAAAAAAATCACTTAGTTAAGTATTTACTAATTAGTCCAAGTTTACCTGTGGGAGGTTTTTGTTATTCTGAGGGATTGGAAAGTTATTTAAAAATTAAGAATTTAGAGAAATCTGACCACATTAGTGATTTAATTACAAATGAATTAAAAATTGGGCAAATTAGAATTGAAGCAAAATGTTTAATAGAATTTTTTGATATTTTTGTAGAATTAAAGGTTGCTAATAATGTTAAAAATAACAAAAGAAGATTATTGAGTTTAGACAAATGGCTATTATCTTTTAGAGATACTGTTGAGATAAGAGATCAACAGACTCAAATGGCTAAATCACTTTTTGAATTGACTAAAGAATTTGGATTTGATTATTTATATGAAAAAAATAAAAATATCTCTTGGTCTTTAGCTTGGAGTTGGGCTTGCTTCTCTTTTCAAATAAATAAAATAGAAATGATCGAAAATTTTATATATGCATGGACTGCGAATCAACTAAGTGCTGCAATAAGACTTATACCCATGGGTTCAATAAAAGCACAAACTATTCAACTTGAGTTGTTGGATTTAATCTCAGAAGTTACCCAAGAAATTGTAGACAGTAATATCAATGATCTTTATGTTGGGAATATAAACTTATCTATGGCTCAACAAAACCATAATGATCTATATACAAAACTTTTTAGAAATTAATTTATGAGCAGCAAATTAAGAGTAGGAGTTGCGGGCCCAGTGGGCTCGGGAAAAACCGCATTAGTTGAAACTTTATGCCTAGGTCTTAAAAAGAAATATCAAATAGCTGTTGTTACTAATGACATTTATACAAAAGAGGATGCTAATTTTCTCATAAAGAAAAAGATTTTAGAGGAAGGAAGAATTGTTGGAGTAGAGACTGGTGGTTGTCCTCATACTGCAATCAGAGAAGATTGTTCACTTAATAAAAATGCAGTATTGGATCTTGAAAACAAATATGATCCATTAGATTTTATTTTTGTTGAAAGTGGAGGAGATAATCTTGCGGCAAGTTTTAGTCCGGAACTTGTAGATTTATCTATTTATGTGATTGATGTATCAGCTGGGGATAAAATTCCGAGAAAAGGAGGTCCTGGGATTACAAGATCTGATTTGTTATTAATCAACAAAATTGATTTAGCTGATATGGTTGGTGCAAATTTAAATATTATGCAAAAAGATACAGATTTGATGAGAGATGGTAAACCATGGTTTTTTACAAATCTTTGTTCCGGCAGTGGAGTTGATAACGTTATTAAGTATTTAGTCGGTCAAATACCAAACATTTAAAGTCGAGAAAATGATAGGAAGTTTTATATTGGATTCAACAAAATGTTACCTATGCTACAAAACTAAATCCCACTCGTTTATAACTTTTACTTTATCCCCCCAATGTGGGTCAATTACCTAATTTAAACGAATTCATGAGAATTTCAAGGCGTATTTTGGCAGGTTTAGCTACTGCCTCTCTTGCCGTTTCAGTTACTTCATGCGGAGGAGGTTCAGACACTTCCGGAAGTTTCGATGACACAGTCACTGTTGGTATTTTACATTCCCTTTCAGGAACAATGGCAATATCTGAATCAACTCTCGTTGATACTGAAAAAATGGCTATTGCAGAAATCAACGCTGCCGGAGGAGTAACCGTTGGTGGCAAAAGCTACAAAATCGAATACATCGTTGAAGATGGAGCTTCTGACTGGCCAACATTTGCTGAGAAGTCTAAAAAATTAATCGACCAGGATGGGGTCCCAGTTGTATTTGGTGGATGGACATCTGCTAGTAGGAAGGCAATGCTTCCTGTGTATGAATCAAAAGATGCATTCCTTTACTACCCTATTCAGTACGAAGCTCAAGAATGTTCAAACAACATTTTCTATACAGGTGCTTCACCAAACCAACAATCAGAACCAGCAACTGATTTTATGTATAAGAGATCTCCTGCAGCTGGAAAGCCATTTTTCTTAGTTGGTTCAGACTATGTTTTCCCAAGGACATCAAATACAATTACCAAAGAACAACTTAAATCACTTGGAGGAAAAGTTGTAGGTGAAGATTATTTACCTCTAGGAAATACTGAAGTTGCTCCTATTATTTCCAAGATTAAAAAAGCATTAGCGCCATCTGGTGGTGGAGTAATTATCAACACACTTAATGGTGACCAAAACGTTGCTTTCTTTAAACAGATTCAGGATGCTGGGATTACTCCTAGTAATGGATATTATGTAATGAACTATTCTATTGCAGAGGAAGAAATCAGTACAATTGGACCTGAATTTTTAGAAGGCCATTATGGTGCTTGGAACTACATGATGTCTATCGACACACCTGAATCCAAGAAATTTGCAGCTGATTTCAAAGCTCTATATGGAAGTGACAGAGTAGTTGCTGATCCACAAGAGTCTGCTTACAACATGGTTTATTTATGGAAACAAGCAGTTGAAGATGCAGGCACATTCGAAAACAGTGCTGTTAGAGAAGCTCTAGTAGGACAAACCTTCGACGCTCCTCAAGGACCAGTTGAAGTTATGCCTAACCATCACCTTGCTCAAACAGTAAGAATTGGTTTAATCAAGCCAGAAGGTGGATTTGAGATTCTTGAAGAAACTGATGGAGTTGTGTTCCCACAAGCATGGAACCAATTTGAACCTAGTTCAAAAGGTTATGCATGTGACTGGACAGACCCATCTAAAGGAGAAAGATATAAGCTTTAATTTCAAAGCTTACTTCTAAAGAGAAGAGGAGGCTTGATGCCTCCTCTTCTTATATCCACTTAAATTTTTTCTTCTTATTAAAATTGGAATTGCTTCTTGATAGTTTATTCAACGGTGTAGCGATCGGATCAGTTTTACTAGTAGCAGCCTTGGGCTTAGCTATTGTATTCGGTTTGATGGGTGTAATTAATCTTGCACATGGTGAATTAATGATGCTAGGTGCTTACACAACATATGTAACTCAATTAATTTTCAAACTCCCACTATTAAAACCCTATTACAACGCGTACGTTATAGTTTCTATCTTTGTTGCATTTATTGTCAGTGGAGTAGTAGGAATACTTTTAGAAAAAACTGTAATTAGAAAGTTATACGGAAGTCCATTAGAGACATTACTTGCAACATGGGGAGTAAGCCTTATACTTCAACAGTTCGTTCGCAGTATTCCTTTAGCTTATGGGACAGGACTAGTAATAAGTCTCATAATAGGTTTATTTCTACCATCAGTATTTTCATCAAAAGTAAAAGAGTCTATAAACTTTAAATATGTAAAATTTAGTTCATGGATAATTGCAGCTTTAGCAGGAGTTCTCTCCGGTAATTTAATTTCATCTTCAGTTAGCAAATTAAGTCGAGCTAGTGCAAGAAATGTGGATGTCACTGCTCCATCATGGATGAGAGGTCAGGTTGAAATTCTTGGAACGGCTTTCCCTAAAACAAGATTAATGATCATAATAATTACTTTAATATCTGTGATTGCAATAACTTTATTTTTGAATCAAAGTGCTTGGGGTATGAGGATAAGAGCAGTAACTCAAAATAGAGAAATGAGTGACTGTCTTGGAATTTCAACAGAAAAAGTTGATGTTCTTACTTTTGGAATTGGTTCTGGATTGGCAGGTGTAGCAGGAGTTGCTGTATCTCTTTTGGGATCGGTTGGACCTAATGTTGGAGGAAATTATATAGTTGGATGTTTTATGGTTGTAGTTTTAGGAGGTGTAGGGAACCTATTGGGTACAATTTTTGCCTCTTTTGGAATAGGAATAATGACTGATTTAATTGGAGCTGGTCGCCTTTTATCAATATGGCCTGATATGCCTCTACCATTATCAAATACAGTAAATTTCTTTGCGACTACCAGTATGGCTAGAGTTATGATTTTTGCATTAATAGTAATATTCCTGCAATTCAAACCTACTGGTTTATTCCCCCAGAAAGGAAGGATGGTTGAAAATTAATGGAATTTAAAAACTTAAAACTAACCAAAAAAACAACTTTTGTTATTTGGGTGCTCATTATTGCATTTATTGTAGCAGCTCCATCAATTCTTCCTGTTTTCAGATTGAATCTTCTTGGTAGATATTTATCATTAGCTATTGTTGCTTTGGGTGTAGATCTAATTTGGGGATTTACTGGTTTATTAAGTCTTGGACAAGGTATATTTTTTGCTCTTGGAGGTTACTGTGCAGCAATGTATCTACAGATAACAAGCTCTTCTGAATTCCCAAATAATATTCCAGAATTCTTTGGACTTTACGGTGTAGATAATTTACCTTTTTTCTGGGAGCCATTTAGATCTCCAATCTTTAGTTTATTTGCAATTTGGGTTATACCTGCATTAGTTGCAGGAACACTTGGATTTCTTGTTTTTAGAAACAGAATAAAAGGTGTATATTTTTCAATACTTACCCAAGCTGCACTTTTAGTATTCTTTAATTTCTTCAATGGACAACAAAAACTTATTAATGGTACTAACGGTTTAAAAACTGATGTAACTCAACTTTTTGGACAAATGGTTGGTTCAGAATCAATCCAAAGAATGTTTTTTTGGTTTACGGCCTTATTAGTTATTGCGGCATGGTTTTTTTCAAAATGGGTAGTAAAAGGAAGATTTGGGAATATTCTTATAGGGATCAGGGATGACGAGCCAAGAGTCAGATTCACAGGTTACAATCCTGTCTTATTTAAAACAATAATATTCTCTATAGCAGGCGGTTTAGCAGGAATATCTGGTGCTTTGTATACTGTTCAATCAGGAATAGTATCCCCTCAATTTATGACAGTACCATTTTCAATAGAAATGGTTATTTGGGTTGCAGTGGGAGGAAGAGGGACTTTATTGGGAGCAATACTTGGAGCAGTCTTAATAAATTATGCAAAAAGTTTAGTAAGTGAAGCTTTACCGGCAAGCTGGATGTTTATTCAAGGTGGATTATTTATTCTAGTGGTTACAGCATTACCAGAAGGTGTTTTAGGATGGGCACAAGGAGAGGGTCCAAGGAATTTGCTTCAAAGACTTGGTCTGAAAAGAAAAATCGAAACATACCCAAGTCTTGAAATTAAAAATGAAACGGAGGGATTAAAAAATGAATAAGAATACTAATTCTCTTTTAAGTTTAGAAAATATAACTGTTAGCTTTGAAGGATTTCTAGCATTAAATGATCTAAATCTAAATTTTAAAAAAGGAGAATTAAGAGCTGTAATTGGTCCAAATGGAGCAGGGAAAACAACATTTCTAGATGTAATAACAGGTAAAGTAAAACCTACTAAAGGTGATGTTTTTTTTAAAGGAAAATCATTGATAGGTAAAAAAGAACATAAAATTGCACGTTTAGGTGTTGGAAGAAAATTTCAAAGCCCAAGAGTATTTGAAAATCTCACTGTTAAAGAAAATCTTGAGATATCAGTAAGCACTCCTAAAAGTCCTTTAAATCTAATAAATAAAAAGATCAAAAATGATCAATTAGATGAAATAGAACATTTAATGAAAGTAATAAACTTATCTAAAAAAATCAATTCAAAAGCTGGTGCTTTATCGCATGGTCAAAAACAATGGTTAGAAATAGCAATGTTACTAGGCCAAAAACCTGATTTAATGCTCGTTGATGAACCTGTTGCAGGTCTTACAGATGAGGAAACTGATTTAACAGCAGATTTATTAAAATCATTATCTGGAGAAAATACTGTAGTTGTTATAGATCACGACATGGAATTCATAAGAAGACTTGATAGTAATGTTTCAGTTCTAAATCAAGGAACAGTATTATGTGAAGGTACAATGGATACAATTCAAAATGACAAAAAGGTAATTGATGTTTATTTAGGAAGACCGGAGGAATAAATATGAAAAATCTACTAGAAGTAAAATCATTAAATACTTATTATGGAGAGAGCCATATCCTCAGAGATGTAGATTTAAACCTCAAATCTGGAGAAATGATCTGTTTAATAGGTAGAAATGGAGTTGGGAAAACTACTTTATTAAAATCATTAATAGGTTTATTAAAAGCAAAGAAAGGAGAAATAAACTTTGTTGGAGAGAATATAAATAGAAAGGCCCCACACCAAAGAGCTAGAAAAGGAATGGCATATGTTCCTCAAGGAAGAGAAATAATACCTTATCTAACTGTAGAAGAAAACTTAATGTTGGGAATGGAATCACTTCCTGGAGGGTTATCTAAACATAAAAATATTGATTCAAGTATCTATGATTTATTTCCAATTTTAAAAGACTTTCTTTCAAGAAAAGGTGGTGATCTAAGTGGGGGGCAACAACAACAACTTGCAATTGCTAGAGCACTATTAGGTAAACCAAAATTATTATTATTAGACGAACCTACTGAAGGAATTCAACCAAATATAGTATTAGATATTGAAAACGCTATAAATCTTATAATTAAAGAAACTGGTATCGGAGTTTTATTAGTTGAACAACACTTACACTTTGTTAGGCAGGCAAGTAGATATTATGCAATGCAAAGGGGAGGAATTGTTGCAAGTGGGCCTACAAGTGAATTAAGCCAAATAGTTATTGATAAATTTTTAAGTGTATAGAATTTAGATTTTTTAAAATCTATTTAAATATCACTTTTCGCATCTTATTAAATCAATACTATTAGGATGTGCATTTATATATTTATTAAACTCCATAGCTAATGTCCTTGCTTCATAAGCATCTAATGCATAAAAACAATTTTCTAGTCTAAGATTTTGAAAATCTCTATAATGAACGGTATATGGTTTTAAAAAAGGCTTGTTATTCATAAATTGTTAAATAGTTAAAATACTATTTGTGTAGATATTTTAACCATGCATAAATTATTGAATTAAAGAAATATGTTTTGTTGCTTTCAATATATATAACCAAAAAAGTATAGAAAGTATTGAAAAATTATTTTTGGTTTAATGTTTAGTTTTTTTATTTTTTTTTCTACTTATATTTTTTCCTTCAATTAAGAAAACAAATTTTGATAATATTCCACCAAAGAAAGGAACCCATAATTTTTCATAAAGATATTTCATAATTAAGAACTATTATGCAACACTTATCTCTTCTTCACTATCAACATTCTTTAATGAGTCTAGATCTATCGAATTAAAAAGATACTGCATCAAAAGAAGATCAAGCTCATTATTCAATAAATTAACCTCCGAAGAAAGTAGATCATCAACAAAATAATTAAAGATTTCCAGATCATTATTCATGAAAATAGTCTATAGTTTTGATTATTATTAATCATATAAAATATAAAAGCCAATTAAATTTTAAAATCCAAATATTTCTAAGGATTTGTTATTAAATATATATTTTTGAAGTGTTCGGAAATTTTAAAAAGTTAAATAAAATTTTTTAATTAAAATACGATATTTATAAATCCTTTTGAATAATAAATTTGAAATCAATACGAACTATTGAGCCAACTAGGATAAAAAAAATTCCTAAATATGAATTTAAAGAGAGATCCAAATTAATAATTTTTACTTAAATATATTTTAGCCTATTACATCAAATCATCAAATCTTGGATTTAAACTTAGTTAAATAAAAATAATTTATAAGCATTTATATTTAATCAACGAATAAACTAAAAATATAAATTAAAGTTGATGAACAAAATTTGATTATTTATGCAGGAATTTTTACAAAGAGATCTTAGTTCAAGTTTATTATCAATTTCTGTATTATTGGGATGGCTAGGCATAAGTTTTGTTTTCCTAAGAATATTAGCGATAATAATAAAAAAGATATTAGAAGCCGTATTCAAAAACTCTAATCAATGATGATAAGAATTTATATTTAATTCTTGATCACAATTATTAAAATTAAATAGGTATAATAACTCATAAATGACAATCTTAGATAAAGTAAAAATAGGAAGCAGGGTTAAGGTTAATCTAGAGCTTTCAAAAGATAGATTAACTAAAGAGACCATTGAAGCAATAAACATCTCATCAAAATGTACAATAAGTGATTTCAAAATAACTGATGGTATGGGTATTGGAGTAATTTTAAACTTATCAAATGGTAAAAATGAGTGGTTTTTTGAGAATGAAATTCAAATTCTTGATGAAAAAGGCAACATTCTTGAAAATGAAGTAGATAAAATTAAAAATTCAGAAAATAATTTTTTAATGAATGCAGTAAATAATATTAATTACGTGCCTAAGTTTAAATCCAGTGAACTTTTAAATCCGATTAATTTTATAACTTGGCTTATTGTTTCATTAAAAGATATTTTATAATTGAGCTAAATTTTCAACTAAATAAATATATTTAAAATTTTTAAAATTTATAGAAACCAAAATTAAAACTTACTTTTCAAATAATATGGAAGAGAATATTATCCAAGTTGAAAATTTATCAAAATCATTTGATATTTCTTCAAAAGAACCTGGATTAAAAGGTACACTTAAGCATTTTTTTAAAAGAGAAACAACAAGTATTGAGGTTATAAAAAATATAAATTTTGGAATAAAAAAAGGGGAGATAGTTGGTTTTCTTGGGGCTAATGGTGCCGGGAAAACAACCATCCTTAAAATACTATGTGGTTTAATTTACCCAAGCCAAGGTAAATTGTCGGTTGCAGGTAACCTGCCTTATAAAAGAAGATCTAATTTTCTGAAAAATATAACTTTAGTAATGGGACAAAAACAACAGCTAATTTGGGATCTTCCTCCAATAGAATCTTTTTACTTAAATGCCGCAATTTATGACATAGAAAAATTTGAGGCAAAAAAAAGAATTAAAAAATTGTCAGATATGCTTGAGATTGAAAAGGAGCTTTATATACCTGTTAGAAAATTATCTTTAGGTCAAAGAATGAAATCAGAATTATTGGCAGCTTTAATACATAAACCAAATATTTTATTTTTAGATGAACCGACACTAGGTCTAGATATCAATGCTCAAAGGAATCTTAGGAAATTTCTGCAAATTTATAATAATGAAACAGATGCAACAATTTGTCTAACTAGTCATTACATGAAAGATATTACATCTTTATGCAAGAGGGTAATATGTATTCACGAAGGATGTCTTACATATGATGGGAAACTGGAAAAACTTTTAAAAAAAATATCCCCTGTCAAAGATATCCTATTTATTTGTAAGACTGAAAAAGATGCTAAAGAATTAAGCAATTCAGGTTTTATTATTAAGAATCAAAATCATAAAGAAATTACAATAACAATTAAAAAAGATTCTATTAAATCTACTTTAAAAAAGATTCTTAACAAATTTGAAATCGAGGATCTATATATAAATGAGCCTCCTGTTGATGAAATAATTGGGAAAATTTTAGTAAAGGAAAAAGTATAAATGTTTAATTTAAATAAAAATAAGCTAATAACATTATTAAAAGTACAGTACTCAAATATGTTGGAATATAGAGTAGAAATAGCTTTATGGGCAATATCAGGAATAATACCTTTTTTCATGCTCAATATATGGACAAACAATAATTTAAGTGAATCTATTAACTTAAGTAATGTAATGCTCTCTAGATATTTTTTGAGTGCGTTCTTTGTAAGGCAATTTTCCGTAGTTTGGGTTGTCTTTACTTTTGAAGAAGACGCTCTCTTGGGTAAAATTTCCCCATATTTAATTCAACCTTTAAACCCATTTTTTAGATACTTTGCTCAACACATAGCAGAACAAATTACACGTTTCCCTTTTGCAATAATAATTGCGTTAATTTTTTTTCTAATAAATCCAGAAAGTGTATGGGTACCAAGCTTAAGTCTATTATTATTAGCATGTCTTTCTACATTTTTTTCTTTTTTAATTCAATTTCTGATTCAATCAATTATTGCTTGCTTTTGTTTTTGGACAGAAAAGGCTTCTTCAATAGAAAGATTGTTATTTATCCCAACTCTTTTCCTTTCAGGACTTTTAGCCCCAGTAATATCTTTCCCAGAATATGTTAAATCATGGATATACATAACTCCATTCCCTTACTTAATTGATTTTCCAGCAAATATATTATCTGGGAATAACACAAACATAATTTCTGGATTTTTTATGCAGATATTTTGGATTTCAGTTCTCTTCCCCATATTTAAAAGGACTTGGTCTTTGGGAACAAAAAAATATACAGCTATGGGTTCATGAAAATAAGAAAATATATAAAAATTTATTCATTATTTTTAAGTACTTCCATAGCCTCAGAATTGGAATATAAAACTAACGTTATAATTGACTTTATTACTGCAATTTTAAGCTTAGTAGGTAGCGTATTTTTATTAAGTATCTTTTTCCAAAATACTGATAATATAGGAGGATGGAATTTTGAACAAGCCTTAATTATTCAAGGAATATACACAATTCTAAATGGAATTACTAATACATGGTTCAATCCAAATCTTACAGAAATAGTAAAACATATAAGGGAAGGAACCTTAGATTTTGTTCTTCTTAAACCTTTAGATAGTCAATTTTTTATTTCTTTAAAAAAAATAGCACCATCTGGATTTTTAGAAATAATATTAGGATTTGCTCTACTATTTTATTGCATAAGTATTAATCAAATAAATATAAATTTGGGCTTTTTATTTTTATGCCTCACCACATTGTGTTGCTCTATTGTAATTCTTTATAGCTTATGGTTTTTAATATCAACAACAACAATATGGTTTGTAAAAACATGGAATGCTACAGAAGTCTTACGTTCCTTTCTTTATATAGGAAGATTTCCTTTAAATTCTTTTTCATTCTCATTAAGGATATTCTTTAGTATTTTTGTTCCAATTGCATTCATAACTACAATTCCCTCTGAAGTTTTCTTAGGTATTGCCCAACTATGGAAAATATTATCTGAACTAATTGTTGCTGGAATATTTTTTATCGTTTCAAGAAGATTTTGGTTATTTGCTCTGAAATATTACACATCAGCTTCTAGCTAATTATTATTTAACAATTTCTCTACATAAATCCCACATTTTTTGTTTATTTTTTTGATTAGTTAATTTTGATAATTTCTTGAAATTCGATGATGACTTTTCAATTACAAGGAGATTACAAAAATAATTTATTTCATAATTTCTTGAAATTGCTCCAAGTTTAATAGAAATGTTAGAGAGGATTACTATAGATGAAAGAAAAGCAATAGATAATAAGACAGAAAAAGACGATTTCAAAAGATCATCATTTTGAGTTTTAACTTCGAATTTCATTATTCCATAATATGCTGAGGACACTTAATAGCTGCAATAGCAATTGCGGCAACTTTAAAATTATCTGATTTTTCAATTACTTTTTTAACTTGTAATGGACCAAATTTTTCACTCGCATCACTATAAGAAAGGAGTAAAGATTTATAATTATCATGTCCTACATTTCTATATTCACAAAAATTATCTCCAACAAAATTCAATAATGTTAATAAAGTTAATTCAATCATTAAGTTTTTAATTATTAATAACTTTTACCGATAATACATTGTATCTAAGCATTAACAAGTACAAGTAGTTAATAAATTTCTTTATTTAAAATTTAATTGAGTTAAGACTCATAATATTACAAAACATTATTATCATTTCGTAAAACTTTAAAAAAAAACTCAAGAAAACACTATCTGTAGTGTGTTAAAAGGCAAAAAAAACCACTACCGATGGGGGGTTGCATTTTTATTTGAATTGGTTTAAAAATAAGGTTCCCCATCACTCGGTCTCAGCTAATTGAGACCTTTTTTTTTAAATAAATTTCGAAATAATAAAAAATAAATTTAGTCTAAAAGTATTTTCTAATACAACTTCAATCCGTGAAGAAAATTAAGATTTTCGAAATCGTTCTTAAAATGAATTTTTCACTATTAACAGCTACAGCAGCAGCAGGACTATTTTTAACTACAACAGCTGTTCTAGCATTTGCTATAAGTTGATTTATATCAATGAATATATTGACTTTACTAACAAACTAACTCCTACAAGCAGGCATACAACTGTAAATGTATTTTTAATGAGTTTATTTCCTTTTAAATTAGACATATGAGCGCCAAAATACCCCCCAGTAAAAGATCCAAAAATAAGAATTATTAATAAATTTGTAGGTATATAACCAATTTTGCTTAGAAAATATGCCCCTATAGCATTCCAGAAAATACCTACCGTAAAAAAAGTTAAACTAACAGCTCTAAGAAAATCCATCTTATAAATTTTAATTAACAAGATAGTTACTAACAAACCAGTTCCTGAAGAGACAGAACCGTTAAGGATTCCAATAAAAAAAATAGGAATAATAAACTTTAATTCTAACTGGGAATTGATTAAATTATCTGCTGAATTCAAACCTAAACTAGTTTTACAAAAAGAATATATAGCTAAGACTATTGAAATGAGTCCTAATATTAAATATAGATATTTCTCAGAAAGGAATTTCACAATGGATGATCCCAAAATAACCCCTGGGGTTCCAAAGAATAATATTTGCCATAAAACAAAAATATTATTTCTAATATATTTAAAATTTCTAATTGATCCACCTAAACCTAAAGCAACAGTGGCAACTTTATGTGTAGCAAGAGCTTGATAATAAGGTAACCCAAATAAAATCAAGGCAGGTAATTGAATTAATCCAGCACCACCTCCAGAAATGGCTGAAAATGTATTAGAAAAAAAAGAAATTAAAAAAATTAAAGCATTGTTATAAAAATAAAAATCGGTATTAGTTGTCAAATTTAAAAAAGTTATTAACATAAAATCTAATTCTTGCGTTAAAAAAATATCTTCAAATATTTGATATTAACATTAAATATTTATAAAAGATTTTGAACTTTCTAATATCTTCAAAACTTAAGAAAAACTGTTATTATCGATGTAATTATCAAGATTATTATGCATGACCAAGATGCAATTTACCTTGATCAACTATGCCCAAAAATTAGCAATAAAAACTGGAGAGATACTATCCATAAATTAACTAAAAATAAATGCATTTATTGCGGTAATCCCTCTGAATCTATTGATCATTTACATCCGAGGTCAAAGGGGGGGGAAACCAACACAAAAAATTGCGTTCCTTGTTGTTTATCCTGCAATGGGAAAAAATCTGATACTGAAGTACTTAATTGGTACAGAAGTCAAAAATTCTATGATCCAAGAAGATCAATGGCAATTAGAGCATGGTTTAATGATGATTTAAAGTTGGCTTCTGTCTTATTAAACTACATTAAATAATTTACTTTTATTAATTTCACTTGAAATTAAGTAAAGCTATCTTTTATCGAATTGCCTTTAATTGTTACTAAAAATTGTTTTGATAATAAAAAAATATCTTCATTTAAATAAAATTTAAAGACGGAATGAAATTGCAAACTCGCTTAAATGATTTTCAAATAAATATATGGTAGAAAATTCTTCTTTCCACATTATAGGAGATTCAATCACTTTTCTTTCAGGTGATTTTACAGAAAAAATAAAAACAAAAACCACAATGATAGTTGCCAAAATAACAATAATTACATTTTTATCAGAAATATTATTCATAAAATTAATTTTAACTAGATAATTTCTTATCAGGAGTTGTCTTATCGTAGATTTCTAAAAAATATGATTTAAAATAATCTATTCCTTCTTTGCCAATTAATCCAAAAGACCACCCGCAATCGTTTATGACTTTTATAGAAATTTGATTGGCCAAATCTTCTTTTTCAATCCATTTTTTTTGCGGATTGTATGAGAATGAAACAATATTTTCGGTTTTAACTATAGCGGATGACATTGCTTCATCCTTGGACAATCCATTTTGTATCGCATTACAAAACTTCTTTGAAAAATTTTTGGATATCCTACTCTGTAGAAGGCTAACTGTAGGGTCAGAAGTATGATTTGCAAATGTACTTAATGGATGTAATAAAACAACCGCTAAAAATAAAAAGCTAAAAAAAAGTCTGAACAAATCTCTCCATTTATCATTTTTAATATTATAGATAATGATATTTTAATATTTAAAGACTTAAATAATAAATAAATTTTTTTGAAATAGTTTTAATTAAGATTTCAATTTATTAAATAAAACCAACTACAGATGGAACTTAGTAATAGTATTTATAAGTAAATTTTGATTTAATTATATGGACCATTTATTTTTGACACTCCTTTTCTTTCCTGATTGGACAAACGGATTACCTTCCGATTTTTTAATTCTTCATTTCTTTGTTGGGGCTGCAATTTTTCCATTTAATATGATACATGCCAGAGCAAGAAAGTTTGATGCTCAAAATCCCGATGAGGCAGCTATGGGCTATAAAAATACAAATAATACAACCTACTACGGATACGAAGAAATTAACTAGATACATAAAAGTATTTTTTAATTATTGACATATTTGATGGAAATTTTTCTAAATTCACGGATAGATCTTAAAATATTTAGTCCTACAGAACCTATTGGCATTATAATTTTATTTATAGGATTAATTTTCAGTGGTATGATTTTTTATATTATTTACGCTGTAAGTACTAATAAAGAATCATTAGAAGATACAAAAATAAGGACTGAAAGAGAACTTATTCAACAAGAGAAGATTGGAAAATTGTTTCCTAAAAAAAAATAGTCCTTAGAGTTTTATTTTTAAGTAACTTTAGATTTATATAGGTTACTAATTGATCAATTGGATCATTAAACATTAGTCTTAACTCTTTCTTGCTAAACATTATAAAACCTTACATTATCTATACTTTTTCTAAATCGCGAGAATCAATTTAACATTATTTAGTAGCAAAGCTATTTTATTTTTTATTCTTTAATGTTAAAACTGAATAGAGAGATTATTATTTTGAAAAATAGATATTTATTTCTGTTTTTAGCTAGTGGAATAGTAAATGATGAGGGTTTTTGGCTAATTGGAGTTAAAAATAGTGACTTAGAAATACTTGATGATAAAACTCTTTTGGAGTGTCATAGAAAAGAACTAATAGGATATGAATCAGCTAAAGATATTCTTAATGCAATAAACTTGAATTTAAATAATTTAATGAATGATTTAAAAAATAATGATATTTCATTAGATCAACCTCCCATAGGGATTTCATATAATATTCCATTAAACTTTTTAGAAAATATATTTGATTTCTGGTTAGAAAAATATAAGGATAAAGAAATATGGGAAATCTGTCTTGGTCTTCTGAAAATCAGAAGAAGAGTATCATTATCAAATTTAATTAAAAGTGAGAGCATAAAAGGTGATTCAAAAAAATTTGCTATTGAAATTGAAAATCTACATAAATATCAGCCAAATACGATAAAAAATAAAGGTTCAAATGAGCCAATGTGGAAATAATTTTATATTTTTGAAATAAAAATGTTTACTTATTAAATATTCAAGTAAAAATAAATATATTTATAAATAAAAATATGAATAAACCATATTCGTTTAATGAAGAGCAAATGAATGGAATTGTTGAAGAAATATATGCAAATATCATAAAAGAGTGCGAAAAATTAATAAAAGAGACAAATTGTTCTAACGAACAAGTAGTAGCCCTACTTAGTGTAATTGCCTCAAAGTATGCTCCAATAATTGAACATAAACAAAATTAGAATGACAAAGTATTTTACCTGGGGCGAATTTGATAAAAGTGTTGATTATATTGCTAATCAATGCAAAAAACTTAAATTATCAGGAATATATGGTGTTCCAAGAGGCGGCCTCTGTCTCGCAGTGGCTTTAAGTCATAAATTAAATGTTCAATTAGTTGAAAAGCCCTTAAAAAGTTCACTGATAGTTGATGATGTTTATGAAACAGGGATGACATTAAGTAATTTTAAAAATATTGAAGGTGTTAATTTCTTTGTCTTAGTTAGTAAAAAGAAACCTATTTGGTGGAAGACCGTAAATTTATCTCTTAAAGAAGAATGGATAGTATTTCCCTGGGAAAATAAAGAAAATGAGTTTAAAGAAGAAAAAGAATACAAAATTAAGAGGAGTCTAAAGTGAATAAAAAAAAATTATATTTAGCTAATCCGTATGGGTTTTCAAAACAAACTAAAAATCTATTACCTGAATTCATTAAAATATTTAAGAACTTAAATGTTGAAGTTTATGAACCTTTTGAGAGAACAAAGCATTTAATTACAAACAAAAAAAATTGGGCTTATAACTTAGCAAAAACAAACTTCAACGATTTAAAGTCATGTGATTGTATTTTTGCGATTGTTAATGGTAACCCTCCAGATGAGGGAGTAATGGTAGAACTAGGAATTTCTATTGCGCTTAATAAAGAAATATTTCTGTTTAGAGACGATTTTAGAAACTGCTCAGATAGTGATCAATATCCACTAAATTTGATGTTATTCGTGGGCTTATCTAAAGAAAGTTGGTCAAAGAATTATTTTGAATCCATAGAGGATATAAATAATCCAAAAAAGAATTTTCTTAAATGGGCAAAAAGGAAATAAGAATACTTCAAGTTACTTTCAAAATATTGAGTTATATATAAATCATTAAAGACCCATTAAAATGATATAATAAACTTTATTTGATAAATTTTGACTCAAGTTACTGTTGGAGAAAATGAGGGAATAGAATCTGCCCTTAGAAGATTTAAAAGGCAAGTCTCAAAATCAGGGATATTTGCAGATTTAAAAAGATTAAGACATCATGAAACTCCTATTGAAAAATATAAGAGAAAATTACAACAAAGAAGAAAAGCAAGAAGGAGATAGTTTATACGATAAAAAATATCTTTAATTGTT
>QCUF01000016.1 GCA_003210825.1 Prochlorococcus sp. AG-676-P15-1
ATTAACAGTCTTTTTATCTTTATTAATATCTTCATGTCCAGTGACAAAGGTTATAGAGCTTCCTGCTTCTCGATGAGTTAATGGGATCCCAAAATTTGAAGGAGCAGCTATTCCAGAGGTTATCCCAGGCACAATTTCAACTGAAATCCCATTTTTTTCTAAAAAAGATACTTCTTCGCCACCTCGTGAGAAAACAAAAGGATCACCTCCTTTAAGCCTTACAACATTCTTTCCTTCTTTTGCTAATTTAACAATAAGAGAATTAGTATCAGCCTGAGGAACGGAACACAACCCAGCCCTTTTACCTACATTAAATATTTCAGTTTTCTTGTTAACTTCCTTTATGATTTCAGCAGAAACTAACGCATCATGGACCAAAGCATCACAACTTTTGATGAGTCTTAAGGCTTTTAAAGTTAGTAGCTCGGGGTCACCAGGACCTGCTCCAACTAAATAAACTATACCGGGCACATTAATCTCCATTAACAAGTATGGTAGTAAAAGAAAATTGTATTGTAGATAAATATCGTGAAAAAAAGTTTATTCAAGCCAAGTAGAAAATTCACTTTATTTAGTGCTTTTGTAACTCTCCTAAATGATCGATTAAGCGAAAGCATTCTTTTACCAATTTTACCTTCTTTTGTTTTACTATTTGACTCAAAAGCTAGTACTTATGGTTTACTATCTTGTACTTATCAATTAGCACAATTTACAGCTTCGCCTTTTATTGGGCTTATGAGTGATAGATATGGAAGAAGGCCTGTAACTTTGTTTTGTATAACGGGCTCAATCATCGGAATATCAATCTTATCATTTACAGTTTTATTTGATTGGTCAACTTCATTAGCGACTATTCCCTTATTTTTATTATTTATAGCAAGACTTATTGACGGTCTAAGTGGTGGAACTGCCGCAACAGCGACTACTATTCTTGCAGATATTTCTAGCCCTGAAAAAAGAGCAAAAACATTTGGACTTATTGGAGTTGCATTTGGATTAAGTTTCTTCTTAGGTAATATATTTGTTGTTATTTTTGCTAAAAATACAAATAATAATTTCATTATTCCAGTAATAATAGCTTCAATAATTCCAATTATTAACTTCATACTAGTATTCTTTTATTTACCAGAAACCAAACCTCAAAATGAATTAAATAAATCAACTCAAATTTTAAAAAACCCTCTAAAACAATTATTTAAAGTATTTAAAGCTGAAAAAATTAGAAAATTGTCTCTAGCTTTTTTTATATATTTCATAGCTTTTACTGGATTAACAAACATTTTAATTTTCTTCCTTCAAGAGTCTCTGAATTGGACGACTAAGGCATCCAGTGGAACTCTTGTAGTTGTAGGAGTGATAGCAATTATTGTACAGGGTGGACTAATTGGTCCTCTAGTAAAAAAATTTGGAGAAATGAAACTTACTTTAATTGGTTCAGGTTTTATTCTTTTAGCATGTTTTCTTTTGATAACTACGCCTCAAGAAAATGCGGTAGTAAATATTTATTCTGCAGTTTCATTCTTAGCTGTGGGTGCGGGTTTAATTACACCTACATTAAGAGCATTAATATCAAAAAAATTAGATGGGGATAACCAGGGCTCTATATTAAGTAATTTGCAAGGTCTTCAAAGTCTTGGAGGGGTTTTAGGTATCGGAATGGCTGGAAGAGTTTATGATGATTTTGGTCCCAAGGCACCATTTATTGCAGGATCAATTATTTTAATTTTTATGATTTACCTTATTGCTGAAGGAAAAAATAACAATATTTCTCATAGTAAAAGAATATAATCCTTTAATGAAAAACGAAGCTAACAATTTTATTAATAGAGAATTAAGTTGGATCGACTTTAATAAAAGAGTTCTTCTTACCGGCATGGAGGAAGACTATAAAGTACTGGATAAAATTAAATTTTTTTCAATTTTCAGTAATAATCTTGATGAATTTTTTATGGTTAGAGTTGCGTCATTAAAGGCTCAAGTTGAAGCCGGAGTTAGAAAAAAAAGTATTGATGGACATACTCCTAAAGAACAATTAAAAAAAATTAACATAGAAGTACAAAAACTCACATCCCTTCAAGAAAAATATTTTAATAATGAATTAAATGAAGAGCTTAAAAATAAAGGAATTTTTATAAAAAAGTATAGTGAACTCAATGAAAATCAAAAAAATTGGTGTGATAGCTACTTCCTGTCTTCAATTTTTCCTTTATTAACACCATTAGTAGTTGATCCTGCGCACCCATTCCCTTTTATAAGTAATTTAAGTCTTAATTTAGCTGCTCTCATTAATGATGGAGAAGAATCAAAAAATCAATTTGTAAGAATTAAAATCCCAACAAAAAATATTGGCAGATTTATACTAATTCCCAATGAAATTATTGAAACTGAAGATGAAAGGGATCATTTTTTTATTACTGTTGAAGACTTAATTGGAAACAATATCAATGCCTTATTTAATGGAATGGAATGCTTAAATTATTCTTTCTTCCGAGTAACAAGAGACGCAGATTTAGAATTAAAAGAACTTGAAGCTGACGACTTACTTCTTGCCGTAGAGCAAAGCTTACAAAAAAGAAGATTAGGAGGAGATGTAGTTAGATTAGAAGTGAAAGAAAACATTCCACAAAATATTTTAAAATTACTCATTGAAAGTATTGCAATACCAGAAGAATATATTTACTTTTGCAAAAGCTTACTAGGACTTGACGATTTAAATTATCTCACAAAAATTAATCGAGAGGACTTAAAAGAAAATTTATTAATTGGAGATACACATCCATTATTAAAATCTTTAGATTCTTCGAAGGATAAAAATTTTAACTCTATTTTTAGCATTCTTAGGAAACAGAATATACTCCTACATCATCCATACGACTTATTCAAAACCTCTGTAGAAGAATTTATCAACAAAGCTGCTGAAGACCCACTTGTACTAGCTATTAAAATTACCCTTTATAGAGTTTCAAAAGATTCTCCAATTATTGAAGCTTTAATGAGAGCGGCTGAGAATGGAAAAGAAGTAATGACTCTTGTTGAGCTCAAAGCAAGATTTGATGAAGATAACAACATCCAATGGGCAAAACAGCTTGAGCAAGCTGGAATTCATGTAGTTTATGGAATACTAGGCCTTAAAACACATACAAAGATTGCTTTAGTGGTTAGAAAAGAAAAAGGAAGATTAAGGAATTATTTTCATATTGGAACTGGAAATTACAATTCGAACACTTCTCGCTATTACACAGATATAGGATTTCTTTCAACAGATCCTGATATCTCCTCAGATTTAATTGAACTCTTTAATTACTTATCTGGATTCTCAAAACAAAAGGCTTATCAGAAATTATTAGTATCTCCAACATCATTAAGAAAAAAATTCATCTTTTTAATAAATAGAGAAATTGAAAATATCGAAAAGGGCGAGAAGGGTGAAATTATTGCAAAAATGAATTCATTAGTAGATCCAGAAATTATTCAATTACTTTATTTAGCTTCTCAAAAAGGAGTTAAAATTCACCTGATAATCAGAGGAATATGTTGTTTATATCCCCAAAGAGAGAATTTGAGTGAAAATATTAAGGTTACAAGTATTATTGGGCCTTTTCTTGAACACTCTAGAATTTTTTGGTTTTACAATAACAATAATCCAGAAGTTTTTATAGGCAGTGCAGATTGGATGAGAAGAAATTTAGACAGAAGAATAGAAGCTGTTACACCTATAGAAGACTTAAATTTAAAATCTCAACTATATGATCTTTTACAAACTTATATTGATGATAATTATTACTCCTGGATTATGAATAAAGATGGGAAATACGAAAAAAACAGAGGAGGTTCAAACTCAAATCGTTCTCAAATTGATCTAATAAAAGATTAAAAAATAAATGTTTTACAACATTTTAAAAAAACTTCTTAATATTGATAAAAATTTTATATTTATAAAAAATCAAGTCATACCAGTCATTCTGAACTAATATTGATAGAAATCAATTTTTTTGTCTTTAAAGTTTCAACGCAAAAGTATTTTTTTTCTTGATTTCAGTGCTAGCTTTTTAAAAAATCCACTTAAAGAGGCCAGGGTGATGGGGATCCTTCTGGAATCTGGAAATAGTTCTTCAAAAAAGAAAACTGAAGAACCTAGATTACCAAACACTGCGAGCAAAACTCGCAAAACAAAACCGAGCTTAACTGCAAAACAAAACCAAAAAAAATCTGCAAGACTTGCTTCAGATTCAATAGGTTATTACTTAAGCAGTATTGGAAGAGTTCCTCTTCTTACTGCAGCAGAAGAAATAGAGCTAGCGCATCATGTTCAAAACATGAAAAAAATGCTAGAAATTCCTGAGATAGAAAGATCATTAAAACATCTTCGCATAATAAAAATTGGGAAAAGAGCTAGAGATAGAATGATGTCAGCCAATTTAAGACTTGTAGTATCTGTTGCCAAGAAGTATCAAAATCAAGGTTTAGAATTATTAGACTTGGTACAAGAAGGCGCTATAGGCTTAGAAAGGGCAGTTGATAAATTTGATCCTGCGATGGGATATAAATTTTCTACTTATGCTTATTGGTGGATTAGACAGGGAATGACAAGAGCCATTGATAATAGTGCTAGGACAATTCGATTACCAATTCATATTAGTGAAAAACTTTCCAAAATGAGGAGAGTTTCCAGGGAATTATCTCAGAAATCTGGAAGGCAACCAACCAGATTAGAAATGGCAACAGCAATGGGAATTGAGCAAAAAGATTTAGAAGACTTAATCTCTCAAAGTGCTCCATGCGCATCTCTTGATGCTCACGCAAGAGGCGAAGAAGATCGTAGTACCTTAGGTGAACTTATTCCCGATCCAAATGGAGAAGAGCCTATGGAAGGGATGGATAGAACAATCCAAAAAGAACATTTAGGAACCTGGCTGACTCAATTAAATGAAAGAGAACAAAAAATTATGAAACTTAGATTCGGCTTAGACGGAGAGGAACCTCTTACACTAGCCGAAATAGGAAGACAAATAAATGTATCCAGAGAAAGAGTTAGGCAACTAGAAGCTAAGGCAATATTAAAACTTAGAGTAATGACCACTCATCAAAAAGCAGCCTAATTAAGTTGTTGAATTTTGTTTTTATTTTAATTTATATATTTATAATCTTTTTTATATCGATAATATACAAAAGATTTAATCCAGATAATAAAGAAGTACTAAGAAAAATTATTCATATTGGAATAGGACCTTTAATTCCTCTCGCAAAATTCTTAGACATAGATCAAACTTCTGCTCTTTGTTTTACAGGGCTTGTTACGTTGTTAACTTTCATAAATTACCAATCTAAATTATTTCCAACTATTGAGGATGTAGATAGAAAAAGTTTTGGAACGTTATTTTATTGTTTAAGTTTATTTATTTTAATTTACCTTTATTGGGAAAAAGATCCTACTTCACTGATTGCTGGTTTTTTTATAATGACATTTGGTGATGGTTTTGCGGCCTTAATAGGAAAGAACTTTAAATCGAAGAGTTGGATTTTTTTAAACCAAAAAAAATCTTTGCTTGGAACAACTAGTATGTTTATTACAAGCTTGATAGTAGTTTTTGGTTTAAGTTATATCCAAAAATACACTTTTAATATAAATTTTTTTACTATTGCTGTTATTTCTACAATGCTTGAACAATTTAGTATTTTTGGAATAGATAATTTTATAGTGCCAATTTCAGCAGCGTTTTGCTTTAACTTTTTTATTACAGGTTAATAAATTACAAAATTGAATCATACAAAATCTGAAGCAAATTTTTAGTTGTATCTATATTTATGCAAGCATCAGTAATACTCCTACCATATTCAAGATCTTTTCTATTTGAAAGTTTTTGATTACCCTCCTTCAGATGACTTTCAAGCATTACTCCTAAAATATTTTTTTCACCATTCTTAATCTGATTTGCTACGTTTTTAAGAACATCAGATTGCTTCCTATAATCTTTATTTGAGTTCCCATGGCTACAATCAATCATAACTTTGTAAGGAAGATTAACTACTTTTAATTCTGAAGAAATACTTTTTACATGTTGATTTTCAAAATTAACTCCTTTAGAACCTCCCCTTAAAACTATATGTCCATCTGGATTGCCCGTTGTATTTACAATAGAAGCATAACCTTGATCATTAACACCTAAGAAATGATGAGATTTTGAAGCCGACTGCATAGCATTAATAGCCGTGCTAAAAGAACCATCAGTACCATTTTTAAAACCAATAGGCATGGATAATCCTGAAGCCATTTCTCTATGAGTTTGGCTTTCAGTAGTCCTTGCACCAATAGCTGTCCAACTGATTAAATCAGCAATATATTGAGGGACAATTGGATCTAACAACTCTGTAGCTGAAGGGATCCCACGAGTTGCAAGATAAGAAAGTAAGCTTCTAGCTCTACGTAAACCTGTATTGATATCGTAGGAACCATCAAGATGAGGATCGTTTATCAATCCTTTCCATCCTATTGTAGTTCTTGGTTTTTCAAAATATACTCTCATTACAATTTCCAATTTATCATTATAGATTTTTCTAAATTCTTGAATATATTCTGCATATTCTTTAGCAGCTTCAATATCGTGAATTGAACATGGTCCCACTATGACTAAAAGCCTAGGATTATTATTATGCAAAATATTTTGTATCGATCTTCTAGTATTAGAGACAGTATCAGCAGAGGTATAATCTAGAGGTATATCATTATGAAGTTTGCTTGGAGGTATTAATGGACGTGTTTCAACGACATGCAAATCAGATGTTTTTTCTAAAGATTGATTATTTGATGAAGTCGTCATTAATTAATTAAGAAGTTTGAATATTTAAAAAAGCATTTATGAATACTCTCCTTATCAATATTAAAAATAACAATAGATTAGGCATTAAACCTCACAAATGATGAAATTGGAAACATTGCTCAAAGATTATGCAGACCACGTAGCTGAAAGAGCGGCTAAAGGTATACCTCCATTGCCTCTAAATGCGGAACAAATAAATTGTGTGACGCAACTATTAGAAAAAGAAAATATTTCCGAAAGTGACTACCTACTAGATTTACTTATAAATAGAGTGCCACCAGGAGTTGATGAAGCAGCGTATATAAAAGCAAGCTGGCTTACAGCAATTGTGAATGGAGAAAAACATTGCAAATTCATTAATTCCCAAAAAGCAATACAAATTCTTGGAACAATGATCGGAGGATATAACGTTAACTCGCTTATTGAGATACTTAAAAGTAAAAACAATTTACTTGCGAAAGAAGCAGCACAAGTTTTAAAGAATATTATTCTTGTTTACGATTCAGCAAATGATATTTTTGAGTTATCTCAAAATAATATTTATGCAGAAGAGGTTGTAAATAGTTGGGCGAATGCAGAATGGTTTACAACTAAAAAATCTCTTCCGACAGAAATTACATGTTTAGCATTCAAAGTTGATGGAGAAACAAATACTGATGACTTATCTCCGGCAGTTCATGCTACAACCCGTCCAGATATACCACTACACTCATTATCCATGCTTGAATTCAAGAACCAAGATGGACTAAAAATTCTTGATGATCTTAAAAAACAAAATATACAGATAGCTTATGTAGGAGATGTTGTTGGTACAGGAAGTTCAAGAAAATCTGCAATTAATTCTGTTATTTGGCATTTAGGCGAAAATATCCCCTTTGTTCCTAATAAAAAAACTGGTGGAATTATTATAGGTAACAAAATAGCACCAATTTTCTTTAATACAGCCCAAGATTCAGGCGCGCTTCCAATTGAAACTGATGTTTCTGAAATAAAGACTGGTGATTTACTTAAAATACTGCCTTACGAAGGTGTCATTAAAAAAATAGATAAAACTTCAAATACTGAATTAGTCATTAGTGATTTCAAATTGAACCCATCAACACTTACAGATGAAATTCAAGCAGGTGGAAGAATAAATCTTATGATTGGGAGATCTCTGACAGATAAAATCAGAAAAAAACTTGAATTAGAACCTAGTGAAATATTTATCCGTCCAAAAAGTCCAAAAAAGATTAATAATGGATTTACTCAAGCACAAAAAATAGTAGGTAAAGCATGCGGATTAAAAGGAGTACTTCCTGGTATGACATGTGAACCAATTATGACAACTGTTGGTAGCCAAGATACTACTGGTCCAATGACTAGAGATGAACTTAAAGAGCTGGCTTGTTTAGGTTTTACTGCAGATTTAGTAATGCAAAGTTTTTGTCATACTGCTGCATATCCTAAACCAGTTGATTTAGTTACTCATCAAGAATTACCTGATTTTATTTCACAAAGAGGTGGTGTAGCTCTTAAACCTGGAGACGGCATAATCCATAGTTGGCTAAATAGAATGCTACTTCCTGACACTGTAGGAACAGGTGGGGATAGTCATACAAGATTCCCCCTTGGAATTTCCTTCCCTGGAGGTTCAGGTATTGTTGCTTTTGCTGCAGCAATAGGATCAATGCCATTAAATATGCCGGAATCAGTATTAGTAAAATTTACAGGAAATTTACTGCCAGGAATAACGCTAAGAGATCTTGTAAATGCAATTCCACTCTTTGCAATAAAAAAAGGTCTATTAACCGTTGCTAAAGAAAATAAACAAAATATATTTAACGGTAAAATTATGGAAATAGAGGGTTTACCTGATTTAAAACTTGAACAGGCATTTGAATTGACTGATGCTACAGCTGAACGATCATGCGCTGGAAGCACAATACTCTTATCACATAAAACTGTAGAGGAATATTTAAAAAGTAACATTTGCCTCTTAGAGAAAATGATTGAAAGCAATTATGAAGATGCCAAGTCGATATCAAGAAGAATTAGTGATATGAAAACTTGGCTAAAAAAACCTGAATTAATTCAACCAGATGAAAATGCCTCTTATGAAGAGATAATAGAAATTAACCTATCTGAAGTTACACAACCAATAGTAGCTTGCCCAAATGATCCAGATAATGTCAAAGAAATTAAAGATGTAGAAAATACTAAGATCGATGAAGTCTTTATAGGATCTTGCATGACTAATATCGGACATTACAGAGCTGCTGCGAAGGTTCTTGAGGGTATAGAAAAATTAAATGCAAAACTATGGATCTGTCCTCCGACAAAAATGGATGAGGAAACACTAAAAACAGAGGGATACTATAAAATATTTGAAAAATGTGGAGCAAGATTAGAGTTGCCAGGTTGTTCATTATGCATGGGAAATCAAGCAAGAGTAGATGAAGGTTCTGTTGTCTTCTCAACCAGCACCAGAAATTTTGATAATAGACTTGGCAAAAATGCCCAAGTATTTTTAGGAAGTGCTGAATTGGCAGCAGTTTGTGCTCTTCTAGGAAAAATACCTACAGTAAACGAGTATCAAGATATTACTAAAAACAAAATAAATCCATACTCTGATGAACTTTATCGTTATCTTCAATTTGATGAAATAGAAAATTTCAGTTTGTCAAAATGATAAAAAACTATGCAAAAGATAATAAAGGAAAATATTCAAAAAACAAGTAGTAACTCTTCTCGTAGCATTAAAAAATTACTTAAACAAAGATCTTTTGTTGTCGTCATATCAATTCTATTTACAGGATTAGGAGCATCAATAACTAGTATTTTTTTTAAAACTGGTATTTATTTTATAAATAATTGGAGATTAGAACTTTTAGATCAATTTCCATCCATTGCAGTATTACCAGCATTTGGTGCTGTTGGTGGAGCCATAGCGGGATTTTTAATTAAAAATATTGCTCCAGCCGCAAAAGGTTCTGGAGTAAGTCAAATCATGGGATTCTTGAGGCATAAAAAAGTACCTATGAATCTTAAAGTTGGTTTAGTGAAATTATTATCTGGAATAATTGCAATTGGGAGTGGTTTCCCCTTGGGTCCTGAAGGTCCATCAGTTCAAATGGGAGGATCAGTTGCTTGGCAAATGGCGCGATGGCTAAAAGCGCCTCTAGCGTTTAGAAGAGTACTTGTTGCAGCAGGAGGTGGTGCTGGGATCGCTGCAGTATTTAGTGCTCCTTTGGGTGGATTCATTTACGCGATTGAAGAATTATTAAATTCTGCAAGACCAGTAGTCTTATTATTAGTTGTAATAACAACTTTCATAGCAGATTCTTCTGCAGATATTATTCAAGCTTTAGGGTTAGACCCAAAGGCTGGAGGTTTTGACTTCAATCTAGGGTTTTTAATCCAAAAAGAATACGATCCATCTGTCTTTTTCTTGCCCATAGATTTTATTTATCTTGTTTTGCTAGGAGTTATTATTGGATTATTTGCAGAACTTTACAGCAAGTATATTCTTGCTATGCAAGATCTTGGGAAAAGATGGTATAAAAACAAATTTATTTTTAAAATGAGTATTTGCGGACTTTTACTTGGGAGCATTTATTCTTTTTTACCAAGCTCTTTTCACAATTTAGATGAATTACAAAAGATGATAGCTGAAAAAAATACAAGTATTGAAATAGCTCTTTTAGCTGTATTTATACTTTTTATAACAACTGGATTAGCTGCCGCATCAGGAGCACCTGGAGGATTATTTTATCCAATGCTCACTTTGGGTGGAGCCATAGGTTTAATAATGGGAAGCTGGGTAGAAATTGCTACAGGTCATGCCCCAAGTACATATATCTTTGCTGGGATGGGGGCATTTGTTGCAGGATGTTCTAGGA
This sequence comes from Prochlorococcus sp. AG-676-P15-1, assembly GCA_003210825.1. Lineage (GTDB taxonomy): Bacteria > Cyanobacteriota > Cyanobacteriia > PCC-6307 > Cyanobiaceae > Prochlorococcus_A. Next base: position 10,700 of record QCUF01000016.1, read on the forward strand.
CTCCGATAACGGCTATGTTTTTGGCTTTTGCACTAACAAAAAATTTATTAATAATGAAACCTGTTCTTATTAGTTGCATTACAAGTTTTTTAGTAGCAAGAGCTTTTAATGAAAAATCAATTTACGAAAGACAAATACAAATTGAATTAGAAGAGTTATAAAATTGATTTTTAATCAAAAACAGCCGTTTTACTATCGTATACAAAAATCTGATGATTTAAATGTAATCTAACTGCTCTTGCAAGTGCTATCCTCTCAATATCTCGTCCTTTTCTAATCAAATCAGCAACCTCATCTCGATGACTTACGTTGACAGTACATTGCTCAATTATTGGTCCTTCATCTAAATCTTGAGTAACATAATGTGCAGTTGCTCCAATTAATTTTACGCCTCTCTTCCATGCTCGATGATAAGGTTGCGCACCTTTAAATGCAGGCAAAAACGAATGATGTATATTAATAATTGAAGAATAATTTTCCAGAAAGGAATTACTTAAAATTTGCATATATTTAGCTAATACAACAAGTTCAATATCAAAATCTTTTAACAAATTTAAAATCTGTTTTTCTACAATAGATTTAGATGAATTAATAGTATCAAAGCAAACAAATTGAGCTTTAAAATCCTTAGCAATATATTCAAGATCAGGATGGTTAGAAATTATTAATGGTACATTCATTTTTAACTCACCATTTCTGACTCGCCAAAGCAAGTCGATTAAACAGTGGTTTTGCTTACTTACAAAAATCCCTACATTTGGTATTTCATCTGAATAATTAATATTAAATTTGCCATCTATATCTATTGCAATTTTTTCAAATTGCTCAAAAATTTCAGATTTATTAATTGGTAAATCATTTCTATCCCATTCAATTCTACTCAAAAATAATCCTGCATCTTGATCGGTATGATGATCTGAATGCTTTATATTGCCGCCATAATGAGATATCCAACTAGTTAATTGACTAACTAGTCCAGGACGATCTGGACATACAGTTCTTAAAATAATTGATGGTTTTTCCAAAAAGAAATCTAAACTATTAAATTTTTGATTAATTTACTTATAATATACTAATGAAGGCATCGAAAAAGAATTTTAAAAATGCACATATTTTAATTGTAGGATCAGGAATTATTGGAAAATTTAACGCATTAGAGCTTTCTAAAAAAGGTTTTAAAATTACCATTGCAGATCAACAAAAAAAGATAAATAGTAGTAACGCAGCACTAGGTCTCTTAATAGGTAATATGTATCAAAAAAGTAAAGGCAGAAGTTGGGAACTTAGAGAGAAAAGTAATCAATTATGGCCAAAATGGATAAAATTCCTTAAGCAATACAATAATAATTTACACATTGAAAAACCATTAATCCAACTAACAACAAAGCAAGAAAGCTTTGAAAAACTAAGTAAGTTTTTTTCTCATCATCCCAGGCGAGGTCTAAGGGTTTTAGAACAAGATTCCACCATTATTCAGAGCATTAATAAAATTTTTAACATGGATAACCTGCAAGGAATCATCTCTAATGAAGATGGCAGAATAGAACCTCTTACTTTATTAAAAACATTAAATACTTATTTAAAGGATAAAAAAATAAATTTCATTAAGGAAAATATTATAAAAATAAATAAAATAAACAATCAATGGATTTCTACCTGCAGCAATAAACTGGAAATTAAAAGTGATGTAATTATTTTATGCAACTCTCTTGATTCCCTCAAATTGATCGACTTAAATTTTCATAACATAAAGTTGAAACCTGTTTTAGGTCAAGCCATAGAAATTTCACTTAATGAGGAAGAAATTAATTTACTAAGTCTGCCTAAGCATTTCAGCATCGATGGTACAAATTTTATTCGGACAAATAAAAACAAAATAATTATTGGATCTACCGACGAATATGACATTAAACCAAAAAAAAATACATTTGAAGATTTGACAAATTTCCTAGAAACTAAACCTCAATGGTTAAATAAAAATAATATTACTGATAAATGGTTTGGAATAAGGTCTCGACCAGAAGGTGAACCATCACCGATATTAAAAAGTTTAGAAAAAGGTTTAATCTTGTGTACCGGTTTTTATAAAAATGGCATATTACTTGCCCCAGCTTGCTCTAATTGGATATCAGATGAGATTGAGAATCATCTTCTTTAATCTTTTGTCTCTGTAAAATCTGCATCAATCACATCATCATCACTCCCTTTATCATTAGATTCATTTGACTCTGGACCACCTGGTGCTGGAGGCTGATTACCTGGCTGTTGATATACAGAAGAACCTATTGCATAAAGCTCTTGTTGAAGTTCTTCTAACAATTTCTTCATAGACTCATAATCTTCTTTGGTTGTCGCTTCTTTTAATGCTTTACTTTTTTCTTCTACCTTAGCTTTAGCAGAGGCATCAACTTTATCACCAAGTTCTCCCAACTGTTTTTCTGTTTGATAAACAAGAGTTTCCGCTTGATTCTTTAAGTCAATTTTCTCTCTTTTTTCTTTATCAACAGAGGCATTTGATTCTGCATCTTTAACCATTTTATCAACTTCATTATCTGAAAGAGTTGAAGCACCTGTTATGGAAATGGATTGTTCCTTACCACTTCCTTTATCTTTAGCGGTAACGCTTAAAATTCCATTTGCATCAATATCAAACGTTACTTCTATTTGCGGAACACCTCTTGGAGCAGAGGGGATACCATCAAGTCTAAAGGTTCCTAAGCTTTTATTATCTGATGCCATTTCTCTCTCTCCCTGCAAAACATGAATCTCGACGTTAGTTTGACCATCTACAGCAGTTGAATAAGTCTCAGATTTCTTTGTTGGCACTGTTGTATTTCGAGTAATCATTTTTGTCATTACTCCTCCCAATGTCTCTACACCAAGAGATAACGGAGTAACGTCTAACAACAAGATATCTTTGACTTCACCTGCTAGAACTCCTCCTTGAATAGCTGCACCAACAGCTACAACTTCGTCTGGGTTAACAGTTTGATTAGGATCTTTACCAGTTACTCTCTTAACTAGTTCTTGAACAGCGGGCATTCTAGTTGAGCCACCAACCATTACTATTTCATCAATCTCTCCTGTAGATAGCTTGGCATCCTTTAGAGCTTGTTCTACTGGGACTCTACATCTATCAATTAATTTGGAAGCAAGCTCTTCAAAATTAGCTCTAGTCAAGTTTAAATCAAGGTGTTTTGGACCTTCTGGGGTAGCAGTTATGAAAGGTAAGTTGATTTCGCTTTGAGTAGCATTTGAAAGTTCAATTTTTGCCTTTTCAGCCGCTTCAGTAAGACGTTGCAAAGCTTGTTTATCCTGTCTTAAATCAATACCTTCATTACTTTTAAAAATGCTTGCTAAATGATCAACAATACATCTATCAAAATCATCACCCCCCAAATGAGTATCTCCAGAAGTTGATAAAACTTCGAAGACACCATCTCCAACTTCTAAAACCGAAACGTCAAAAGTTCCACCGCCTAAATCAAAAACAAGTATTCTTTCGTTACTTTTTTTATCCAATCCATAAGCTAAAGCAGCAGCTGTAGGTTCATTTATTATCCTTAAAACTTCCAACCCTGCAATCTTACCTGCATCTTTTGTAGCCTGTCTTTGAGAATCATTAAAATAAGCCGGAACAGTTATAACAGCTTGAGTGATATTTTCTCCTAAATATTTACCCGCGTCTTCAGAAAGTTTTCTTAAAACTTGAGCACTTACTTCTTCAGGAGAAAATTGTTTATCTAATACTGGACATTTTAATTTTACATTTGAACCAGCCTTTTCAATACCATAACTGACATCTTTTGATTCTTCATTAACTTCATCAACTCTTCTTCCAACAAAACGCTTGGCCGAGTAAAAAGTATTTTCAGGATTCATAACAGCTTGTCGTTTTGCTATTTGGCCAACTAGCTGATCTTGATTTTTTGTATATGCAACAACAGATGGTGTTGTTCTGAAACCCTCTGCATTTGCGATTACAGTGGGTTTACCACCTTCCATAACAGCAACACAACTATTAGTTGTCCCTAAATCGATTCCAACAACCTTCCCCATGGGTAGACACTTTGTTTAATATTCTCCATAATCGGTCATCGACGACATTATTGTTACTCTGAAACGAGGTGTGGTTCCCGAACAAATCACAATTTTCTGTAAAATTTCTCTTAATAATGATTACAAGTAAAACATCATTTCTTGCTTTGATTGGAGACCCAGTAAGCCATTCTTTATCTCCAATAATGCAAAATGCAGCTATTCAATATTTAGGTCTTGATTTAATTTATATGGCTATTCCTTGTAAAAATGAAGACTTAGAAGTAGTTGTTAATTCCCTGAGAAAAATGAATTGTAAAGGTCTGAATATTACAATTCCTTTTAAACAAAAAGTATTTGATATTTGTAGCGAAATATCCCCAGTTGCAAAAAAAGTAAAAGCAATAAATACTCTTAAATTGTCAGACGATAAAGAATGGATAGGAACAAATACCGACATTAATGGATTTATATATCCTTTAAAGAATATTAATTTAGTAAAAAAAAGTTCATTAATTTTAGGTTCTGGAGGAGCATCAAGATCAGTGATACAAGGTCTAATAGAATTAAAATTATCAAAAATTACTGTCATTTCAAGAAAAAAAAATTCTTTAAATGAATTAATCAGCAATTTTAAAAATGATATCGAAATAGAAGGTTTACTTATTACTGATAATAAAATTAATAATTTAATTCAAGAAAGCGATTTAATAGTCAATACAACTCCTGTAGGAATGAGTAATACCACAAATGATGGTGTAATACCATATGGTCAAAATTTTTGGCACTCTATAAACTCAAAAACAATTGTTTATGATCTGATTTACAATCCTTCTCCTACTCCATTCCTAAAATTTTGTGATAAAAAAGGATGCATGACTATAGATGGCACACAAATGTTAATTGCTCAAGGAGCAAAATCATTATCATTCTGGACAAACGGATTAGAAGTACCTTTTGAGGTAATGCATGATGCATTAAAAAAATATCTTTAATCAAAAAAATAATTGCTATTTATAAAGAATTTGACCTTGATAATGTATCGTAAGTAATGAACAGACGCTCATTAATCAAATTCTGAGCCTAAGACCTTGTCTGAAATTATGACTGATCAAATTTATTACGAAACAATGTACATTCTTCGTCCCGATATAGCGGAGGAGGAAGTAAGTAATCATATAGATAAATATAATAAACTTCTCGAGGAATTAGGGGGAAAAGTCCTTGATAGTCAAATGAGAGGTAAAAGAAGATTAGCTTATCAAATAGCAAAACATAGAGAAGGGATTTATGTTCAATTAAGTCATCAAGGTGATGGCCAACATATTTTTAAAATAGAAAAAGCGATGCGTTTAAGTGAGGATGTTATTAGATATTTGACAGTAAAACAAGAAGGACCTTTGCCAACCCCAAGATCTTCAAGTAAAGGATCTAATCAATCAGAAAAAAAAGAAATTGAGAATATTGACTCAACTAATAATTCAGAATCTAAAAAAGAAAAAGCTGATGATAAAAAAGCAGCAATTTTTGAATCTCCATCTCCTCAAGTTCAAGAGCCTCAAAAGTCTTGAATCACAATTATTTATTTTTTGAATTTAATTCTGCCCATATTTTATTAGACATCCCCCACATATAAATAAATCCTTCTGCTTGTTTGTGATTAAAAATATCATCTTTACTATAAGTTGCTAGATCTTCCCTGTAGAGAGAATTTTTTTCAGAAGAACGACCAATTACTATTGCATTTCCCTTATGTAATCTTATTTTAACCTTACCGTTAACAGACGTTTGAGTGGAATCAATAAAACCATCTAATGCTTGCTTAAGAGGACCAAACCAAAATCCCTGGTAAACCAATTGGCCCCATTTTTTTTCTACTAAATTTTTAAAATCTAATACATCTGGATTTAACGTTATGCTTTCTAATTCTTTGTGAGCTTTTATAAGTAGTAAAATTCCTGGAGCCTCATAGATTTCTCTACTTTTAATACCAACAACTCTATCTTCGATCATATCTATTCTTCCAAAACCATGCTTTCCTGCTAAAAAATTAGCCTTTTGAATAATTTCTAAAGGGCTTAACAATTCATTTTCTATTGCAATAGGAAATCCATTTTGAAATAAAATTTCTATATCCTTTGGAGAATTTGGTGCATCATCAACAGATGAAGTCATTGCAAAAACATCTTCATTTGGTTCTTGCATTGGATCTTCCAATAAACCAGCTTCAACACTACGACCAAGAAGATTTACATCAATTGAATAAGGTGACTTCTTAGAAACAGGAGCAGGAATTCCAAATTTTTCTCCATACAAAATAGCTTCTTCTCTACTCATATTCCATTCTCTAGCAGGTGTAATTATCTGTAAATCAGGTCCTAAAGCATGAATAGCCAAATCAAATCTAACTTGATCATTTCCTTTTCCTGTACAACCGTGCGCCACTGCATCAGCATTTAATTCTCTAGCCAAATTTACAAGATTTTCTGCTATTAAGGGTCTAGCCAAAGCGGTCGATAAAGGATACTTATCTCCATAAAGTGCATTCGCTCTGATAGCGGGAAAAGCATACTTTTCTACAAAATTATCTACTAAATTACCGATCACAGATTTTGTCGCACCTGAATTTAATGCTTTTTGTCTAACGGCTTCTAAATCATCTCCTTGACCAAGATCAGCTACAAACGTTACAACTTCTGAAATTCCATAAACATTCTTTAAATATGGAATACAGACACTAGTATCAACTCCTCCAGAATAAGCAAGAACAATTTTTTTTACCTGATGCATTAAATTTTACCTCCAGTGAAGAAATCTAAAATCTTAAAGCAATTAAGATTTCAAAATTTTATTAAAAACTAATATTATTGTAACTACAAGTGCTGGTCCAAAAACTAATAAGAATAGGAGATAATTATTAATTAATAAAACATCTGGCCTTAAAAAGCCATAGTATTTAAAAAAAATAGCTGTCAAAACTGAAATTGGCCAAATTAAAAAATACTTTAAATTTTCTTTATCAAACAAAATTTTTCGGGTGCATATTTATGTATTATGGTATATAAGTGTAGTTTTTTTTAATGGACTCTAATAAACTCAAAATCAGATTAGATGAAATCGCTGAAGTAAATCCCGCCTTGACTTGCTATCACAGAGAAGATCCTGCCCCTGTATTGCCATTGAGAGAAGAACCTGATTTACTATCTTGGTTAGAAGAAACAGGCAGACTTATAAACGAAAAAGATGGAGATTCTCAAGAAATAAGTACAATTGAAGAAGAAGAACTCTCAGCTTTAATGGGAGAAAAAGAAGATTATAAAACCGAGGAAGATTCTTCAGATGATGATTGGGAAGAATAAATCACTAACTTCTAGATCATTATTCTTTTTAATTTTAATTTCTTTAATAGTAAATTCTTACATTTTCAATAATTTACTAATAGCTTATACATTTCTAATATTTAGTTTAATTTCTTCAGTAATAACAAAATACGGTTTAAAAAGAATTAAACAACTAAATTTATTGCAAAACATAAGAGATGAAGGTCCCTCACTTCATTTTTATAAAAAGAATACTCCCACTATGGGCGGAATATTTATTATTTCGCCATTTTTATTACTTCTTTTAATAGTTAATGGTAACTTTGATTCTATTGGTATATCATTATTATTTTTTTGTACTATAAGTTTTTTTATTTTAGGATTTTTAGACGATTATTTGAGTATTAGAAACAAAAACAATACAGGTTTAAAATCTAATGAAAAATTTATTTTGCAAGCTTTAATTTCAGTATTATTTATCATCTTTGCAAGTCAAAACAACTATATTAATCCTTTGATCACTATATCTGATAGTTTCAGTATAAATACTAAAATAATAATTTTTCCAATCTGTTTTTTAACCTTAGTAGGTTTAAGTAATGCAGTAAATTTAACTGATGGCCTAGACGGATTAGCCTCTGGATGTAGCTCAATAGTTTTTTGGGGACTTGGTACAGAAATATTTATTAAAAGTCAAAAGGAATTAATAATTTATGGTCTTATTTGCTATGCAATGTCTGGTTTATGTATAGGTTTTCTAAAATACAACAAATATCCTGCAAAGATATTTATGGGAGATACCGGATCATTAACTATTGGAGCGGCATTGGGATCTATTTCAATATTAACTAATAGTTTTTTTACGCTATTTATTATCTCAGGAATATTTATTATTGAAGCTCTATCAGTAATAATTCAAGTAGGTTTTTTTAAAATCACAAAAAAGATATTTAAACAAGGAAAAAGAATCTTTTTAATGACGCCAATACATCATCATTTTGAACTAAAGGGTATCAAAGAAGAAAAAATAGTTGAAAACTTCTGGAAAGTAAACATATTACTAGTTGTTTTAGGTATAGTTTTAAAAATATATCTTTGAATTATTAAGTATGAGTTTCTTTACTTGGAAAGATGATGGCTTAACAAGTGACTGTGCGAGTCTTGATGCAATGGCTTCTCGATTTGAAGAAACAGCTAAGCTAATAAAAAAGTTATCTGAAAAGGGTTTTAAATTAAAAAAAACGCGAAAGAATCAATTAATCATTCATTCTGATCCACAAATTTTTGATCAATGGGGTTTTATTAGTGAGGAACTACCCTTCAAACAACTTTCTTTGATTCCTGATGATGAAAATATTATCGATTTTTGATAGTGGTCTTGCAAAATTGATAAATAATTTCTTACATGGGTATTCCAACTAAAATGTCTATGGACTCCTTCAATTCCATTTCTACTCCATAACTTCCATTGAGAACTATTTGAGATACCTTTTTCAAGAGCAATTTTCAACTGATTAATGTCAGTTACATCTACTAATAAGCCATTGTCACATTTTGAATGAATTTCTTTAGGACCTCCATCATCTGTAGCAATAATTGGTAAACCACATGAAGAAGCTTCAAGTAAGGTTAAACCAAAAGGTTCTGTTAGAGCAGGATTGACAAAAATTCCTCCACTACTAGCTGCCCATCTATATAAAGAAGGAATATTTGCTGGAGAATGTTTTTTGGGATAGGCCACTTTTCCATATAAATTATATTTGTCTATCATTTCAAAAATCTTTTGAAAAACATCTCTTTGTTGAGAATCAAGTTTAGATGTATTGTCTCTACAACCTAAAACTAAAATTAAGTTCGTTTTTCTTTTTAATTTTTCTGATCGTCCATAAGCTTCAACTAAAGAAGGAATATTTTTTCTTCTTACTGCTCTAGAAATAGCCAATATAGGAGGCTTTCTTAAGTCTTTCAAAAAAGGAAGCATCATATTATCAATTTCAGAGGTCTCGGTTGTTGAATGAATATGATGAAATTTAACATGATCAACTCCAGGAGCAATAACTTTTGACTTTTCGGATAAAAAAGAGTGATATTGAGAATATTGATATACAGATTCTTGTTTAGTACTTGTCACAATGATATCCGCATATTTTAAAGACTCTTCTTCTGCATTTATTCTTTCGCTTATACAGTAAAGCTTTTCAATTTGATTGATTTTTAAACCAGCCTCAAGTAATTTTCTTTTTTTCTCTCTTCCTAAAGAATGCCCGGTGAAAATAAAAGGTACTTTTAAAGCTTGACTTAGTCTAACTCCCACATAGCCAGCATCTGCATAATGAGCATGGATAAAACTTGGCTTATTTTCGTATTTTTGATAATACTGAATAAGATTTTGAATTAGTTCGTCTAAATAAGGCCAAAATAATTCTTTTCTTAAATACTTATTGGGTCCAAATTGAAATCTTAAAATTCGTGCTCCCGGTGCAATAAATTCTTGCTCTTTTGAATAAGAACTATCAATTTTACTATCTTTAATGAGACGAGTAACTAAATCAACTTGATCAACCTCTGAAGTATTAGCCAAGCTTTTTACTAATTCCAAAACATATTGAGTTTGACCACCAGTGTCTGAATCTCTACCTAATTCAAGACTATTAGAACGTATTAAACCATGCAAATGTAAATATAAAAATTTCAAACTAATTTAGGATTTCAAATTACCCTATTACTAATAAGCTGTATTTAAACATAGAAATATTAAGAAAGCATTATGATTTATTATTTTAAAAAAAATATAACTATCAAAAGTCAGACTATGATTAATTTTTTACAACTTAACAAAAAGATAATTCTACAAATTATGTATTAACAATACGAAGAAATATAACTGATTAAAAGCTTAATTTAGAGCTTCTTTTAAATATTTAGCTGTATAACTTATTGAATGCTTCGCAACATCTTCAGGTGTACCCTCAACTATAATCTCTCCACCTTTGTCACCTCCATCAGGTCCAAGATCAATTACCCAGTCTGAACATCTAATAACGTCCAAATTATGCTCAATAACAACTACGGAATTACCTTTATCTACTAAACGTTGAATAACATCCATTAATTTATGAACATCATAAAAACTTAACCCAGTTGTTGGCTCATCAATTAGATATAAAGTTTTTCCAGTAGCTCTTTTAGATAATTCAGTTGCTAATTTTACTCTTTGTGCTTCGCCACCAGATAGTGTTGGAGCTGGCTGGCCCAACTTCACGTAACCAAGCCCTACATCTACTAATGTAGATAATCTATCAGCTGCTTGCGGAATCGCGGAAAAAGTTTCTGCAGCCTGCTCAACAGTCATTTCTAAAACATCAGAAATATTAAAGCCTTTGTATTTAACTTGAAGAGTTTCTCTATTAAAACGAGCTCCCTTACATACATCGCATTGAACATAGACATCAGGTAAAAAATTCATTTCAATTACATTTACTCCTTGTCCTCGACAAGCCTCACATCTACCTCCTTTTACATTAAAGCTGAATTGCCCCGCTTGATAACCTCTGGCTTTAGCTTCTACAGTCGCAGTAAATAACTGTCTAATTGGATCAAAAGCCCCTGTATAAGTTGCAGGGTTTGATCTAGGAGTTCTCCCAATAGGAGATTGATCAATAACAATTACCTTATCTATAGCCTTTATCCCTTTTAACTCTTTAACACCTTTAGGGAATGGTACTTTTAAACCAAGAGAATGACAAAGCGCAGGATGTAATAATTCATTAACTAATGTACTTTTTCCACTTCCACTCACTCCAGTTACGGAAACTAATCTCCCTAAAGGAAATTCAACTGATATATCTTTTAAGTTATTTTTAACGCAGTTATTTAAAATTAAACTTTTCTTAACTGAAGATCTACGTTCTTTAGGAGTAGGAATCGATTTTCTTCCACTTAGATATGCACCAGTTAATGACTTCTTTGAATTTAAAACATCTTCAAATGAACCTTTTGCAATAATTTCCCCTCCATAAACTCCTGCACCTGGTCCAATATCCACTAGGTAATCAGCTGATTTCATAGTATCTTCATCATGTTCAACGACAACAAGAGTATTTCCCAAATCTCTGAGATCTTTTAAAGTTTCCAGCAATCTATCATTATCTCTTTGGTGTAAACCAATACTGGGTTCATCCAATACATATAAAACACCAGTTAAGCCAGCTCCAATTTGAGTAGCTAATCTTATACGTTGTGCTTCTCCTCCTGATAGGGTCATTGCTGGTCTATCTAAAGTTAAATAATCTAAACCAACATTAATTAGAAACTTTAAACGCAATCGAATTTCTTTTAAAACTAGCTCACCTATTTGTTTTTGTTTCTCGGATAAAGAAATATAATCTTTGATATTTTTACTTAACCCCATTATTTTCTCGATATGAAATAAAGTCTCTGAGACACTTATGGAAGTCAAGTCAGTAATACTGTAAGGTCCAATCTTAACGGCAAGTGCTTCTGGTTTTAATCTTTTACCAGAACATGTTTTACAAGGAACTAATTCTAGATATTTTTCAAGCTTTTGCTTGACTGATTCTCCATTAGTTTCAGTTAATTGCCTTTCTAAAATTGGCAAGATTCCCTCAAAAGGTCTTTCGAAACCGCTAGAACTCTTAAACCGACTATCAGCTTGAATTACAATTGGCTTATCAGATCCAGAAAGTAAGACATTTTTTTGTAAATCACTCAAATCTTTCCATGGGGTTTTTAATTCAAAACCATAAGCTTGGCCAACTGAATAAAGTAATGAAAAATAATAAGTATTATCTTTTTCACTCCAGGGAGCTATAGCAGCATAAACAGGTAAAGAAGGGTCTGGTATTACTCTATCTGCAGTAAATTTTTTTAAATATCCAATACCATGGCAATCAGGACAGGCACCGTAGGGACTGTTAAAAGAAAATAGTCTTGGAGACAACTCTTCAACAATAGATCCGTGTATTGGACATGCATAATTCTCTGAATATAACTTTTCTTTATCTAGATTAGGAGGTAGAGTTTCGCCTTTTTTTGGAACAACTTCTACGATAGAAAGTCCGTCTCCTCTTTTAAGACAAGTTTGTAAAGAGTCATTCAATCTTTCCTGGATTCCCTCTCTCGCAATCAATCGATCAACTACTACCTCAATATTGTGAGTATGATTTTTGTCTAATTCAATACTATCTGCAAGTTCCCTTACCTCACCATTAATTCTTACTCGAGCAAAGCCTTCTGCTGCTAATCCACTAAGTAATTTTGCATGGGTTCCTTTTTTACCCCTCACAACAGGTGCAAGTAATTGATATCTTGTTCCTTCGGGCAGCAAAACTATTTGATCAACCATCTCATCAATTGTCTGAGGAGCAATAGGTAGACCACAGTGGTGACAATGAGGTTCTCCGGCTCGACCAAATAATAATCTTAAATAATCTTGTATCTCAGTTACAGTTCCAACAGTTGATCGAGGATTATGACTCGTTGATTTTTGATCTATGGATATAGCAGGGGATAAGCCCTCAATATTATCTACATCTGGTTTATCAACTTGACCTAAAAATTGTCTTGCATAAGCAGAAAGACTTTCTACATATCTCCTCTGACCTTCAGCAAAAATAGTATCAAAAGCCAAAGAGCTCTTGCCACTTCCACTAACACCTGTAAAAACAATAAATTTATTTCTTGGAAGAGTTAGATCTATATTTTTTAAATTATGTTGTCGAGCGCCTCGAATCTTAATTGAATTATCTTCATTAATACCAATATTCTTTTTAACCATGCTTAAATCTTAAAATGATTTAAAGAATACTCATTATAGTGTAAATTTTTTAATTTATGCGGCTGCTCTATCTATAAGTGTCGATGCATAATTATTTGCTTCACTAAAACCTCCACCTATAAGTTCAATTAACTCATTTTGTCTTTCTTTTTTTGTAATTAATTTCGTAATAGAAGTGAAGGTTATTCCATTAATAACATTTTTCTTTACTTTAAAATGAGTGTTGCCAGTTGCTGCTAAAAAAGGCTGATGAGTAATACACAAAACCTGCCTTTCCTGTGCAGTCAATTTTATTAAATCTACTAAAGAATGTAATGATTTTCCACTTAAACCATTATCGATTTCATCTAGAAAAAAAGTGTTAGATTTTTGAGAAATGCTTGATTTTATTGCTAATAAAAATCTTGACATTTCACCACCAGAAATAACTTCAGATAATGGAGCCAACTTTTGATCAGGATTTGCAGAAAAAAGAAAGTCTATATTTTCGTTGCCTTCTGAAGTAGGTGTAACTTTTGAGAAGTTAATTGAAAAATCTGCATTTTCTAAACCTAAATTTTTCAAAATAGAAATTACAGAATCTTGAAGCTGATTAGCAGTTTCTCTTCTTTGAAAAGACTGAATCTCAAAAAGAGTATTTAAATTAGCTTGCGAATTATTAATTTGAATATCCAACTTCTTAATCTCTTCCTCAAATAAATTTGTATCTATACATGTTTTTAATTCATTTTTCTTCAAAATCAATTTTGGAAGTTCTAAAGAAAAAGTTCGCTCTAAATTTTGCAAATAAAATAATCTTTTTTGAATTTCTTCCAAACTAATATCCTCATTCTCAAGTTCTTGCGAATATTCGGTTAATGCAAAAATTAAACTTTCTACATCACTTTGAATATTTATTAAATTTTCATTTAAATCCTTAATCTTTGAATCAAATTGAACAACTTTATTTAATTGTTTAATTGATTGAGCAATTAAATAACTAACTGATGGAGCGTCATCTTTATAGCTATTTAAATTATCAAGTAATAATTGTATGGAGTTATTGATAT
>QCUF01000017.1 GCA_003210825.1 Prochlorococcus sp. AG-676-P15-1
TAAATTTTTGAAAAATAGTAACTTCAATAATAAGTTTCCCTCTTTTAATAGGCAGCCTCTGGTTTTCTATTCAATTACTACTTTTACTTTTTTATTAATATTAATTAGATTAATTTTTCTTCAACTATTAAATCATGAGACTTACAAAAAAATGTCTGATGAAAATAGAATTAGGCTAATTTCTACTCAACCAATTAGGGGGAGGATATTAGATAAAAATGGATTAATATTGGCAGATAGCCGTTTTAAGTACTCTTTAATAATTAAACCTCAATACGTCAGTGAAGGATTATGGGAGAAATATAAATTAAAGATTTCGAAATTATTTAATATTTCACCTGATTCATTTCAAAAGAAATATTCTGATGGTTTAAAAAATAAAAAATATTCAATAACTCTATTAGATGATTTAAAAGTTGATCAAGTTATCAAATTCAAAGAAAATGAAAATATCTTAAATGGCTTAGAGATTTCAACAAAAACTATTAGAAATTATCCTTATAATACCGTTGCTTCTCATGTCATTGGTTATACCCAACCCATTACAGATTCTGAATTTAAGATTTTGTCAAAAAAAGGTTATAAATTAAATGATTTAATAGGAAGAACTGGAATTGAGTTTGTTTATGAAGATCATATAAGAGGTGAATGGGGAGGAGAAATGATTGAAGTGAACTCTTCTGGCACGTTTACAAAATCTTTAGGTATTAAACCATCAAAACAAGGGAAAGACCTTGAATTGACAATTGATTTAAATTTACAATTAATAGCTGAAGAAGTGCTTAAAGATAAAAATGGAGGAGCCATAATAGTTATGGATCCAAGAGATGGTGCAATAAGAGCAATGGCTAGTAAACCCACTTTTGACTTGAATTTTTTTTCAAAAGAATTTAAACCAGAAAAAGAATATGATGCTCTGTTCAATTCTCCCGCTAAACCGTTATTTAATAGAGCTTTAAATGCATATGATCCAGGGAGTGTTTGGAAAATTGTAACTGCAATAGCTGGTTTAGAAAGTGGAAGGTTTCCTCCTGAAACTTCTTTAGAAACAAAACCTTGTATCACATATGGAAGTCAATGTTTTAGAGAACATAATGACTTAGGGTTCGGAACAATAGGTTATGAAGATGCTTTGCGAGTTTCAAGTAATACTTTTTTTTATCAAATTGGCTATGGCGTAGGTGTAGATGAAATTTATAAGGTTTCTAAGAAGCTTGGCTTTGCCGCACTATCTGGAATCGAAATTTCCGAACAAGAAAATGTAGGTTTAGTGGCAAGTAGTCAATGGGCTAAAAAAGGGAGAGGCTGGGGGGAACCAGGAAGAACTCCTTGGGTTCCAGAGGACATCGCGAGTATGTCTATTGGTCAATTTGTTGTCCAAGTTACCCCTATTCAAATAGCTCGTGCATATGCCGCAATCGCGAATGGTGGCTATTTAGTCACTCCTCATTTATCTAAAGAAGAAGATCAACTATTAATAAATCAAAAGCGTATAAAAATTGATATTGATCCAAACAATCTACAGTTAGTGAAAAACGGATTAAGAAAAGTAGTTGAATCTGGAACAGGAGTCTCTATCAATTATGGGGTGTCTAATCTTCCTCCAGTTTCAGGCAAAACTGGTACTGCTGAAGATGGAGAAGGAGGTTCAGATCATGCATGGTTTGTTTGCTTTACTCCTTCTGATAAAAGTGAGTTATTAATAGTTGCTTTTGCACAAAATACGCCAGGAGGAGGATCTGTACATGCACTACCTATGGCTAGAGAAATTTTAAAAGTTTGGAATGAAAATAAATAAATATAATTTGCCTAAATTTTTATAAAAATAATTTATATTTTCAGTTTTTTCATTTGTGAAAGTCGTTGAATTATATCTTCTATTGTTTTTATATCCACTGGTTTACTAAATGAAGATAGCAGTTGCCTACCCAAAACTTGACTTCCTAAATGTACTAATTGAATTCGTAATGAGGTTAATAATTCTAATCCAACTCCACCAGAAAAAGTTGCAATTGCAATTGGCTGACCATTAAATAAAGTTCTAAAATCATCTCCTGATACGGATAACCATGCTATGAGATTAGAAAGAATTGGAGGTATCGAACCGTTATATTCAGGAGCACATATAATCCATTTTTCTGTAGCAAAAAGCTTTTCTTTTATTTCAATTATTTCGACAGGAATATTTTCTTTTGTATGAATTCGTGGATTGAATAAAGGTATATCAAAAGTAGTAAGATCCAAAATTTCAGAATTCAATTTTAGTTCATTGCTTTTTTCTTGAAATTTATTAGAAAGTTCTAGATTTTTTCCACAACTTGCTGAAATGATTATTAAATCTTTTGAATCAGGCATAAATAAAAATAATTTGGTTTAGTAGTTAGCTCCACTCTTACGGTGATGAACGGCCGTTAGACTATCGGATTTTAATATATTGCCGTGTAAAACCTCGGCATATATTACCCAATGATCTCCGCATTCCATTCTTTCTTTTACAGAAGCATCTAACCATGCTAATGATTCAGGAATTATTACTTGATCATTAGGTGTTAATTCAATATCTAAGCCTTCAAATCGATCTTCCCCTGGTGAGAAAGGTTTTGTAAACCTTTTCAAAGGCTCTCTGAAATCTTTTTCGCTAAGAATATTTAAGGCGAAAGAGTCACCTTTTTGAAGAAGCGATTCTACCGATCTATCTTTTGCTACTGAAATACTCAATCCAGGAGGAGAAAAACTTGCTTGACTTACCCAAGATGCAAGCATAGCTCCTTTTACATTATTTTCATCTTTCCCTTTTGATGCAGTCAGAACACACAGTGAACCAAGTACTCTTCCCAAAGCTTGCAATGTTGGATCAGTTTTACTGGATATCATTCCGGTATCTGATTTTCTGATTTTTTGTCTTGCTTTTTTTAAAATTTTTCTCCCAAAATGAGTACCAATTTCTTCTAGTTCTTTAATTTTTGGTTTATTAGGACTAAATTTTATTCTTATTGGATCAAAACTAAATTGAAATCCACCATCTTTTAATTTTGTTTCAAGTAAATCTATTGCTTCTCCGCTCCATCCAAAACTACCGAAAATGCCTACTGGTTTATCTCTATTACCCTCTGATAACAAAGTTCCTAGAGCACTTACTATTGGAGTTGGTGCGTGTCCCCCCAAAGTAGGAGATCCGATTAGATATCCATCAGCGTTTTGAATAGATTTTATAAGTGCATCATTAGATGTAAATTCACAATTAATACTTTCAACTTCTACTGAAGTTCTATTTACACCTTTCGCTAATGCATCACCTATTGAAGCCGTATTGCCATAAGCACTAGCGTATATCAAGACAATTTTAGAATTGTTTGTTGATAGATTTTCGCCCCATCTAATGTAGTCATTTAAAAAGCTTTTTAAGCTATATTCAATTGCAGGGCCGTGGAGTGGAGCAATAGTTTTAATATCTAATTCAGAAATTTTTTCCTCTATTGATACGATTTGATTAGACATTGGTGCCATAAGACAATCATAAAAATGTCTTCTATCAATTTCTGTACTCATTCTGTTTGTTTCTGACCATTCTTCAGATGCTAAATGTGCAGAAAATATTTTTTCACTTAAAAGTATTTCTTGATTCTCTTCATATACGATTAATCCACCGGGCCACCGGGCAGTTGGTACCGGAATTAGTTTTAATGAAATATTTTCTAGTTCTAAATTAAGTTCTTTTTTTACGATGTTAATTTCAGGTAATTCTTGCTCAATAAAAGTTTTTAAATTTGGATTTTTTTGATTCCAAAGTTCACTAATAAGCTTAAAACCAGGATTCGAACATGTGATAGTTAATTTGCTGTATTGGACACTAATTGACTTTATAGTTTCAATAATTTTAGGATTTACATGACCAGTAATGATGTTAATTTTGTTGAATTTTAACTCATCATGAAAATTTGAAATTACTTCATTAATTAATTTTGAATATTCTTTTTCGGGCGGATGAATAATGAAAAAATCATTATTACTTATGATTAAAAAGGTGTTAAATGAAGTTCCTTTCTCAAGATTAAATTCGAGCTCAAACCTTTCTTTATTTTGATCAAGAAATCTGATGCAAATGAAATTCTCAGTTATTTCAAATATTGATAAGTTTTTATTTTCTAAAAGTGAACTTGTATTTATTACTGACATCTTTAAAGATTTATTTTTTAGTAGTGGTTTGTGACTTATTAGTGACACCAACGGTTAATATGGGGTTTCAACGGATTTTCAACTATCGACCAGAATATTTAATTCTTGTGAAACCGTTATGTATCAGTCG
Organism: Prochlorococcus sp. AG-676-P15-1; assembly: GCA_003210825.1. Classification (GTDB taxonomy): domain Bacteria; phylum Cyanobacteriota; class Cyanobacteriia; order PCC-6307; family Cyanobiaceae; genus Prochlorococcus_A. The sequence goes on from QCUF01000017.1 coordinate 4,307, forward strand.
ATTATACCTATAACAGCACCATTATTGAGTTATTAAATGTAGGGTTTCCAACTGGAACGCAATTTCTTATTGATCATCTAAGCAAATTGATGATTTTTATAAATTTTCCATAATCATCATGTAATCTTTCTGTTGCTAATCTTCTATTCTTCATTGCGTCTCTAATTAAATCCATTTCATGAAAGTTTTGATGGAGAATAGTGAAAGGAGTAATGAGTTTCATAAGACCTCCTATATCTACACCTATATTGTCCTCCTTTTTATTTGAAATTCATAGGATATTTCTACCCGAGTATTAGTGCTTTTGAATGTCACGACTATCATTTCCTACTCAGTAAGAGTAGAAATAATTAAGGACTCAAAAGCACTTCATCGACTTTCTCGACAGCGAGGTGCATATAACTCGAAGAGGGCAAACAAATGCCCTCTTAATTTTTTTATTCACTTTATAGATCTACAATGTGGAAAGGGAGAGTGGAATGTTGCTCAACTGTCACATGTGACAGTTGCCAAAGAATAATATTTCAACTTTAAATTTTAAACAAATAATTTATTGTTTATATGTGTGAGTGAGTTGTTGAAAATATCTTAATTTTTAAAATGAAAATTCTTATCGCAACTCTTATATTGGGTGCTTCTTTTCCAGTCAATGCTTATGAGAATATTGGACATCAAATTCATCCAGAAGTATATGATTCAAAAGAAGGATACGCATATGAGAAGAAGTGCTTTCGTTATGAATATAGGGAAAAATATATTCCAGGCACTTCAATGTCTCCAGGTTATGTCAAATCTTATAGTGAGAAGGTTTCTATCCCATGCAATAGTCATCGCAAGGTATTTAACCACTATCATCATAAGACTGAACCACAAACTTCGTATTTGAAATATAAACCTGCTCCAAAATGTACTGGTAGTACAACTTTAGGTGGATTAATAGGTGGTGGAATTGCAGCATCTTTATCAAAACGTGATGCATATGGTTGGAGTATTCCTTTAGGTGCAGTTTTAGGTGCAGGAATTGGAAATGCCGAATGTAAATAATTATGGTTTTGATTTAATATTGGGGGTCAATTTTCAACGGATTTTCAACTATAAATAAAAAAACCTAGTTATAACTTCAATCTATATTTCCTTCAACCGAATTTCATAATATACTCTTTCTATCTGAACGTAGTTATACCAATGGATTATAAATACTCTAAATGCAAAGACTGGTCAATAGTGATTAGCAACTTTCCTATGATGAACGGCTGTTTTACAGGATAAATCAGAAACACTTCCATTTTTAACTATACCGTAAATAATCCAATGATCTGGAGTCTCTAATCGTGAACTTACTTTACAATCTAAAAATGCGAGAGAATCAGAAAGTACTGGCCCACCATTTGCGATATTGTTCACTACATCTACATCAGCAAATCTATCTGCTCCAGGTGCAAATCTTTTTAAAAAATGTCTAAACATTTTTTGATAGTTATCTTCTCGTAAGATATTAACTACAAAACCTTCTCCAACTTGCATATAAGATTCAATAGCTCTATCTTTTGCTACTGCAACTGTAATCCCTGGTGGACTGAAACTTGCCTGACTAACCCAGCTTGCTACCATCGCACTTTGTCTAAAAGTCGAACCTTCTCCTTGGCTAGCTGTGACTACATATAAACCTCCACTTAATCTCCCTAAAGCTTTATCTAGGTTTGAATCAAGACTTTTCATTGAAGCAATATTTTTCTTTTTATTAATTAATTGTCCCAAGTCAGTGCCTGCTTCTTCAAATTGTTGATAGATAATAGGATCAGGAATATTTTTAACTCTTAGAGGTGAAAAGGCTTCTTTTTGTCCTAATTCTCTCAGCTTACTTGCTAATGAATCTATCGGTTCATCATTTCCTCCAAAAGCATCGTAAACTGCCGTAAATTGTTTAGGCTTTAATGCAGCGAAAAGAGTACCAAGAGACTCTTTTAATTCATTATCAGAATTAACTGGCCAGGTTGGGATTACTACTGCTTTAGATTCTGAAATTAAACCTGTTAATTCCTGAGAATCTGAAGATCTTAAATCAATTAATTGAACTTGTGCATCTGCTTTACTTATCCCGTGAGATATAGCTTGACTTAATCGATCACAATATCCATAATCACTGATGTAGCAGACAGATACAAATTCATTACCTTTACTCTTGTTACTACTCCACTCTGAATACTTTTCTTTCCAAAAATTTACTTGATTATGAAGCAATGGCCCATGACCCACAGCTATAGTTTTAAGTCTAGGTAACTTATCTATTCGTTTAATAGCTTGTAGAACACTTCTTGCGTTCGGGCCCATTAGGCAATCGTAATAAAAACGAAAATCTTCATAAATTTCTTTTTGATCATTATCAAAAAATTCATCAGAGCAATAATGCAATCCAAAAGCATCGCATGTATATAAAACATTTGTACCGTGATCATAGGAGAAAATGGTATCTGGCCAATGTAAATTTGGTGCACTTATAAATTCAATATTATGATTTACTCCACTTATGGGGTTAGCTCCAAGATCTAGATATTGTCCGCTTTTTACTTCTAAACTTTTAAATGGAATATGTATTTGATCCTCAATAAATTTAAGCGCTAATTTTGAACCAACTACTATTATTTGTGGATTAAGAGTTAAGAGCTTTCCAATTAAACCTGAGTGGTCTGGCTCTGTATGACTTGTAATTAAATAATCAATTTCTTCTGGATTTATTTCTCTAAGTAATTGCTCAAACCATAGTTTTTCAAATTTAGCGTGACTTGTATCAATTATTGCTATTTTTTGTCCCTTAATGATAAAACTATTATAAGTAGTTCCATTTCTTAATCCAAATTCAATATCAAACCTACTTCGATCCCAGTCAAGAGATCTAATTGCACTTGAGTCATCTGCAAAAACTTTATGTTGCACAGATAATTTCTGATTAACTTTAATCATCCCTGAAGTACTTGTTTTTGCAGAAGTTATCATACTATTATTCTTTTGTATTATGACTTTAGTTAAATACAATATAAATCCGCGTGAATCTAAGTGTGGAATTACCGAATTTGTTTTTAATCACTTCGTTATTGATTCTGTTATAAATGAAATCTCAAACTAAAAACACTCCAATTACAGGTGATGAAATAAGAAAAGAATTTTTAAATTTTTACCATGAAAAATTACATAAAATTATTCCAAGTGCATCTTTAATTCCTGATGATCCTACAGTTATGCTCACGATCGCTGGAATGCTGCCTTTTAAGCCAGTTTTTTTAGGATTGCAAGAAAGGCCATCAAAAAGAGCCACATCTAGTCAAAAGTGTATAAGAACAAATGATATTGAAAATGTTGGAGTTACTGCTCGACACCATACCTTCTTCGAGATGCTTGGTAATTTTTCTTTTGGAGATTATTTTAAGAAAGAGGCTATTGAATGGGCTTGGGAATTAGTTACTGATATTTACGGACTTTGTGCTGAGAATATAATAGTGAGCGTGTTTCATGAGGATGATGATTCGGTAAAGATTTGGAAAGAAGATATCGGGATTCATCCACTAAGGATAATTAAGCTTGGAGAAAAAGATAATTTCTGGTCTTCAGGGAAAACAGGTCCTTGCGGACCATGTTCAGAATTATATTATGACTTTAAACCTGAAAAAGGTCTTCAGAATATTGATTTAGAAGATGGTGATCGTTTTATAGAATTTTATAATCTTGTATTTATGGAATATAACCGTGACCCTAATGGTCAATTGACAGATTTGAAATGCAAAAATATTGATACTGGAATGGGGCTTGAAAGAATGGCACAAATATTGCAAAAGAAGAATAATAATTACGAAACAGATTTGATTTTTCCAATTATTCAAAAAGCCTCTGAGATCTCCAAAATTGATTACTATTCTTCAGATGAAAGAACCAAAATTTCTTTAAAAATTATCGGAGATCATATAAGAGCAGTTATACATTTAATTTCTGATGGGGTAGTAGCAAGTAATCTTGGAAGAGGATATATATTAAGAAGACTGATTCGAAGAATGGTTAGACATGGAAGGTTGTTAGGCTTAAAAAATGAATTTTTATCGAAACTTGCAAGTGTAGGGATTAATTTAATGCAAGATAATTATCCAGATTTAAGAAATAATTTTGACCATATATTGAGTGAGATAAAAATTGAAGAGATAAGATTTAGAGAAACTCTTGATAGAGGACAGAAATTACTAGATGAATTGATTTCATCGGGCCAGAAAATGATTACTGGGCTTAAAGCATTTGAACTTTATGATACATATGGCTTTCCATTAGAACTAACAGAAGAAATTGCTCAAGAAAATAATGTTGATGTTGATGTTAAGGGGTTTGACAAAGAAATGTCTGCACAAAAAGAAAGAGCTAAAGCTGCTTCGCAGATAATTGATTTGACATTAGAGGGTTCATTAGAACGCGAAATAGACTTGTTTGATAAAACTCTTTTTAATGGTTATGATTCACTCGATTCAGAGGCAGAAATTAAGGGGATATTTTTGGAATCAACCTTGGTTAAGCAAGCAAGTGAAGGGCAGAAAGTTTTAATTGTCCTTGATCAGACTTCTTTCTATGGAGAATCAGGAGGTCAAGTTGGTGATATTGGAACGATATCCTCGAATGATCTAGAGGTTTTAGTTGATAACGTCATACGAAAGAAAAACGTTTTTCTGCATTATGGAATAGTTAAAAAAGGAATATTAACTCTGGGACAAACAGTTAAAACTAAAGTAAATGATTTAGCTAGAGCTAAAGCTGCGGCAAATCATACTGCTACCCATTTACTGCAATCTGCTCTCAAAGTAGTTGTTAATGAAAGCATTGGACAAAAAGGCTCATTAGTCGCATTTAATAAATTACGATTTGATTTCAGTTCTTCTAAACCTGTTACAAAAGATCAAATTTTTAAAGTTGAGACTTTAGTTAATTCTTGGATTTTGGAAAATCATTCTCTTGATATTAAAAACATGGCCAAGAGTGAGGCTCTCGAGAGAGGGGCAGTGGCAATGTTTGGAGAGAAATATGATGATGAAGTAAGAGTTGTTAATATACCAAGAGTTTCGATGGAACTATGCGGTGGAACTCATGTAAAAACTACATCCGAATTAGGTTGTTTTAAAATAATTAGTGAAGAAGGAATTTCAGCGGGTGTAAGAAGAATCGAAGCATTGTCAGGCCAATCAGCCTTTGAATACTTTAGTGATAAAAATTCTCTCGTGAGTCAACTTAGTGATTTGTTAAAAGCAAATCCTAATCAACTCCTGGATAGGGTTAATTCTTTGCAATCAGAGTTAATAAATAAAAATAAAGAAATACAAAAAATGAAGGATGAAATAGCTTATTTTAAATATTCTTCGCTAGGTTCTTCTGCAAATAAAATTGGACTATTTTCGCTGATTATTAGTCAACTTGATGGACTAGATGGGAATTCTCTACAATCTGCAGCATTAGATTTAACTTCTAAATTGGGAGATAAGTCGGTTGTGATTCTTGGAGGAATACCAGATAAAGAAAATAGAAAATTGTTATTTGTTGTCTCTTTTGGGGCAGACTTAGTTAAAAGAGGTATGCATGCAGGGACATTAATTAATGATATTTCACGTATTTGCTCTGGGGGAGGGGGAGGTAAACCTAACTTTGCACAGGCAGGTGCTAAAGATATTGATAAATTAAATGATGCTTTGGAATATGCAAGAAAAGATTTGAGGACAAAGCTCCTTAGTTATTCTGACAAATAACTACTTTTTCTTAAACTGGTTTCTATTTGGTCAATTAACTTTCGTGCTTCTTGAATAGTCAAAGTTTTATTATTTATGGCAGATTCAGTATTGACTCTTATTGATTCAACTAAATTGTCTGAACTGTAATCTAATAACTCTAAAATTTCTGATTTGCTGTTTTCTTTAATAATGTTTTTAATTTTATAAGAATTATCTTCATTTATATCAATATGAATTACATTTGTATTTCCAAATAAATTATGGAAATTCCCTAATGCCTCTTGATATGCTCCTGCCATAAAGATTCCTATTAGATAATCATTATTTTTTTCGGGAGGATGTAAATTTAAGAGTGATTTAATCTTTCCATTGTCAATAAAATTATTAAGCTTCCCATCAGAATCACAAGTTAAATCCGCAAAGTTTCCCTTACAAAAGGGCTCTTCTAAATGTCTATGAATTGGAATAATTGGAAAAACTTGATTAATTGCCCAGGTATCAGGAATAGATTTAAAAACTGATAAATTTGCATAATATGTTGATGCAAGCGTGTCGGTTATTTCAGATAAATCTGGATGGATAATTTCTTCATTCTCTAATTGATTTGCAATCTCTTTTGCGCAAGTCCATGTAAGTTCTTCCGCATACGCACGTTCTTCCAAACAGATAAATCCCAATCTAAAAGCAACTAAGCAATCCTCTTTAAATTTTTTAGCGTCATTCCATAATTCTATTATTTCAGATAAATCTCTTTTTTTATCTCTAAGATTCTTTAGCTGATTAAGGGTTTCTATCAGATTTGTGATGATTAATGATTGTTTTTTTTGATCGGATATTTTGACTTGGGAGCTGACATGACTTGTCCCTAAAATATTAAAAATTAAAACTGAACAATGACTGATTATCGCTCTACCACTTTCTGAGATTATGATTGGATGTTGAATATTATTTACTTCACATGAATCTTTTACTGTAGCAATAACGTCATTTGCGTAGTTTTGAAGAGAATAATTTGTTGAAGTATTGGAAGACGTTTTAGTTCCATCGAAGTCTATTCCTAAGCCGCCTCCAACATCTATATATTTCATTGGTGCGCCTAACTTAGATAATTCAACAAATATTTGACTAGCTTCTTGTAATGCGTCTTTTATTACTGATATATCACTGATTTGGCTTCCAACATGGAAATGCAGCAACATCATTTCATTTATTAGATTTGCTTCTTTGAGCTCTTTTATTGTTACCATTATTTCTGGAATTGATAATCCAAATTTGGAATTATCTCCCACTGATTTACCCCACCTTCCACTACTCTTGCTTGATAATTTTGATCTAATTCCAAGTATGGGGGTTGCTTTGAGATCTTTTACAGCTTCTATAATTCTTTGAACTTCATCTCTTTGTTCAATAACTATAATTGGCTGTTTACCAAGTTTTCTTGCTAATATTGCAATCTCAATATAATTTTTATCTTTATATCCATTACAAATTAAAAGTGATTTTTGATTTTCTAGGATCGATAATCCAATTAATAATTCTGATTTACTTCCTACTTCTAAACCAAAATTCCAACGATCCCCATATTCAATAATTTTTTCCAGTATATTTTTTTGCTGATTACATTTAATAGGAAAAACTCCTTGATAAATATTTTTATAGTCATAAGTTTCTATAGCTTTGGAGAAGGCGTTATTTAATTCCGTAATTCGGTCTTTTAAAATGTCGTTGAATCTTATTATTAAGGGAGTATTGATTTCTCTAGTTTTAAATTCCTTAACAAGTTTAAAAAGATCGACTTTTTTTTTGGATCTTCTATTTGGGCTTATTGATATATTGCCATCTGAATTAATTGAAAAATATTTTTCTCCCCATTTATCAATACCATACTTAGAAATACTATCTTCTATAGTCCAATTTTTATTTAATTTTTTTGGATCAAAATCGGTCAATTTTAGTTTTGTGATTTATATAAGTTTAAGAAAATTACTCAAAACAATATCTTTTATTTTAATGATTACTTGCCAAGTTACCACCTAAAAGATGAATATACATAGAGTGATTACTAATTAAATGATCAAAGAGAGAACTTTTCTTGCAATTAAACCAGATGGAGTTCAGCGAGGATATGTTTCAGAGATTATTGGAAGGTTTGAAAAAAAAGGCTTTAAATTGGTAGGTTTAAAACAATTAATTCCATCAAAGCAACTTGCTCAAGACCATTATGGAGTACATAGAGAGAGACCTTTTTTTAAGGATTTAGTCGACTTTATATCAAGTGGTCCTGTGGTTGCGATGATTTGGGAAGGAGAAGGGGTAATCTTAAGCGCAAGAAAATTAATTGGGGCTACAAAACCACTTGAGGCTGAACCTGGCACTATAAGAGGAGATTTAGCTATTGATATAGGTAGAAATATAATTCATGGTTCAGATGGAGAAGAAACTGCAAAATTTGAGATAAACTTATGGTTTGATCAAGATGAAATATGTGAATGGCAGACTTCTGATTTTAAATGGCGAGCAGAAAATTAAAGAAATTTATATTTTAAATCTATTGAAACTAAATTTTTTAAGGAAACTATTTTCAATATTGTTGAGAGCTTTTTCTTGAATTAATTTGAACATAATATCGCTTGTAATTGCTGAAAAGAGTACTCCATTTCTGTAATGTCCGGTAGCTACATAAAGATTGACTATTAGAGTTTTTCCAATTATTGGCTTTAAGTCAGGTGTACAAGGCCTGAATCCCCACCAATGTTCCATTTGTGGCCAGTTTAATGCTTCTGGTAATAAAGATTTAATACCCTCCTGAAGTTGATTTATTCCCTTTGGGGTATTTCCTTGATTAAATTCGGCCTTATCTTCAACGGTTGCCCCAACAACTATAAGACCATCGTCTCTAGGAACTAAGTAAGTATTAGGACCAAAAAGAACTCTTTTAATAGAATTTTCTGGACCTTGTATTGAAAGCATTTGTCCTTTTACAGGAAAGATTGGTAAGTTACTTAAAACTTTTTTACTCCAAGCACCGCAGCATAGAATTACTTTTTGCCCAAAAACATTTTTTATTTCTCCAGTAGCGTTTAAAACTTTTGCACCAAGAATTTTATTCTTTTCTAAGATTAATTCTTTTACATCTGCCCCTTCTTGGAACTTGACCCCATGCAAAGAACATGCACGCTCAAGAGCACGCATAAGCCTCCTTCTATTATCTATCTGGCCGTCTTGTTCAAAAAGTAATCCATGCTCCCAATTTGTATTTATTCCACTGATTTCTTTCTTTAGGTTTTTCTGATTTAAATATTTTCCATATTTATAAGTTTTGAATTTCTTCAATTTTTTTAAATTTTTAAACGGTACTATTATTCCACATTTTTTTAAACCACAATCAATACCACTATCTTGTTCGATATTTTTAATCCATTCTGGAATTAACTTTTGACTTTGTTGTCCAAATATGAATAATTCATCTTCAAGTCCCTCAGCATGGGTTGCTAGCATGCCTGCCGCAACGAATCCAGCAGATTCGCTTCTGTTTTTGCTTAAAACTTCAACTTTAAATTTATTACGTGCAAATTCATAAGCAATAGATAAACCTATTAATCCTCCACCAATAATTAAAATTTTATTTTTAGTTTCTGATTCCATTTAATTATTTTTATAATTTAGATATGTTTTGATCCTCTTTTACCTTATATCCAATAAGATTAAGAAAGGAATATTTAATAATGAAAAATTTAGAACCTTGGGAAGCTGTGATCGGTTTAGAAACCCACGTCCAGCTTAATACTAAAAGTAAAATATTTACATCTGCATCAACAGCTTTTGGTGATGAGCCTAATACTCATGTTGATCCTGTTGTTTGTGGTTTACCAGGAACTCTTCCTGTTTTAAATGAGACTGTTTTAGAATATGCAGTAAAAACTTCTCTAGCTTTAAATTTAAATGTGGCAGAACATTGTAAATTTGATAGAAAACAATACTTTTATCCTGATTTGCCTAAAAATTATCAAATCTCTCAATTCGATGAACCTTTAGCAGAAAATGGTTGGCTAGAAGTTGAAATAGCAGAAAAAGATAAAGAAACGTACTTAAAAAAAATTGGTATAGAAAGACTTCATATGGAAGAAGATGCTGGTAAATTAGTTCATGTAGGAAGTGATCGATTGGCAGGCTCTAAATATTCATTGGTTGATTACAACCGCGCCGGTATAGCACTCGTTGAGATCGTAAGTAAACCAGACATTAGGACAGGTAGAGAGGCATCAGAATATGCTTCAGAAATAAGAAGAACTGTTAGATACCTTGGTGTTTCAGACGGAAATATGCAAGAGGGCTCACTAAGATGCGATGTAAACATTTCAGTTAGAAGAGGCCCTAATGCCCCTTTCGGTACCAAAGTTGAAATAAAGAATATGAATTCTTTCTCTGCTATTCAAAAGGCTTGTGAGTATGAAATAGAAAGACAAATTGATGTCTATGAGAATAGAGGAGAAATTTATCAAGAAACTAGGCTGTGGGACGAAGCTAAGCAATTAACAAAAAGTATGAGATTAAAGGAGGGTAGTAGTGATTATAGATATTTTCCAGATCCAGATCTCGGCCCAATTGAAATATCAAAAGAACAAAAAGATCAATGGCTTAATGAATTGCCTGAATTACCTTCTAAGAAAAGACAAAAATATGTCAAAGAATTAGGCTTATCACCATATGATTCAAGAGTTATTTCGGATGAAGTTTTTATGGCAAACTTCTTTGAAGAGACCGTAGCAAATGGAGTCGACCCTAAACTTGCATCAAATTGGATAACAAGTGATATTGTTGGTTATTTGAAATCAAATAAACAAAGTTTTGCTGATTTAAAGCTTAGCCCTATTAACCTTGCAGAGATGATTAATATGATTTCTAAGAAAGTTATTAGTGGAAAGATAGCAAAAGAAATCTTACCAGAATTAATTCAGGATAATATTTCTCCACAAAAGTTAGTTGAAGAAAAAGGTTTGGCGATGATATCTGATTCTGCAAGTATTTTGCCAATTATTGAAGAACTTATTAATGAATATCCTAAAGAAGTTAAATCTTTTAAAGAGGGGAAAACTAAACTCCTTGGTTTTTTTGTAGGTCAGCTTATGAAAAAAACTCAGGGTAAAGCAGATCCCAAACTTGCTAATAAACTGATTTCAGAAAAACTAAATAGTTAATTTTTAGAAAAGTTCTTGTATCGTATTTATCCATAACTTTTGATTATCTGAATTGTCTAAAATTACATCTGAAAATTTAGATTTATCTTCAAAATTTAGTTGAAGATTTATAATTTTCTCGGCTTCATTATCGCTAATTTTATTTCTTAATATAAGTCTTTTCTTTTGGATTTCTCTTGGACATTTTACTAACCATATTTCAGTACAAAGATCCATAAATTTTGCTTCAAATAGCAAAGGTATAACTAAAAGTAAAATTTTATTTTTTTCAAATTGGTTACATTTTTCTATCATTTTTTCTTTTATTAATGGATGTAGAAGATTTTGAATCCATTTTCTATGTATAGAATTTTCAAAAATAATTTTTTTTAATAATGCCCTGTTTATTTCATTTACTGAAGAATACTCATCAACTATTTTGGGTCCAAAATAAGCGATAACTTTTTTATAGCAATAACTTTTTGGCTTGATTAGTTCTTTTGAATATTGATCTGCATCCAATATTGGAATGTCTTTATATTTTTTAATGTAGTTAGCTATTGTAGATTTTCCACTTGCAATTCCTCCAGTAAGACCTATTCTTCGTTGTTTATTTTTTAATTTTGGTTGGATGCTCATAATTTTAATAAGAATCTATATTGCAGTGTTTTAATAGAAAGAGTAGTTATTATGAATTTAATTTATAAAAAAGATTGATTCAGCTTGAGACTAATTGGTCATTTGTAAGCGATGGTGAAGAAACGCCTGATGGTTTTTCTTTCGCAGGCATCGCTGCAGGATTAAAAGACTCTAAGAAAAAAGACTTGGCCTTAATATTAGCCCCAGAAAATAGTATTTGTAGTGGCCTGTTTACACAATCAATAGTCCGGGCATCCTGTGTAGATATTTGTGAACAAAGGATTAAAAACTCTTCAGGTCTTATAAGAGCAATATTAATAAACTCCGGACAAGCAAATGCATGTACCGGGGATTTTGGTATACAACATACTTTGAGTGCTACGAAGGAGATCTCACAATTATTAGGAATAAATAAAGAAGAAGTCTTGATGTGCTCAACAGGTGTAATTGGTATACCCATTCAAATAAAAAATTTAATTGATAATTTACCTTATTTGGTCAAGGAGTTAAAAACAAATAGTTTGCAGAATGCGGCAGAAGCTATTTTAACTACTGATTTAATTGATAAAAAAATAACTATCGAAACATTTATTGAAGGGAGAAAGGTAAAGATATCTGGTTTTGCAAAAGGATCAGGAATGATTTATCCAAATATGGCTACTATGTTAGCCTTTCTTACATGTGATGTTGGTGTTGATAAAGAACAATGGGATAAGATGATTTCTATTGCTGTTAAAAAGTCTTTTAACGCTATTTCGGTGGATGGAGAGACAAGTACTAATGATGCCTTTATAGGAATAAATTCAGGTAAAAAAGTTGACAAGAAATTTTTATCAAAGATTCAATCAGGAATTGATATTGTATGCCAAACCTTGGCAAAAAATATAGCTAGAGATGGAGAAGGCGCAAATTGTTTGTTAGAGGTTTTGGTTAAGGGAGCAAAGAATAATTCAGATGCAATTAAGATGGCTAAATCTATATGTAACTCTTCACTGGTAAAAACTGCAATTCATGGTTGTGATCCAAATTGGGGCAGAATTATTTCAGCTGCAGGTAATTCTGGAATTGATTTCAAATTAGATTTCGTTGATTTATATATTGGAGACTTTCAGATTTTGAAAAAGGGTAAGTTAAATAGATATGATGCCAAAAAAGTTGCCAATTATATGAGATCAAAAATGAATGGTAAGTATTTAGTTGAGGATATAGTATCGATAGTTCTTAATCTTAATTCTGGTTTAGAAAAAGGAACTGCTTGGGGTTGTGATTTGTCTAGAGAGTATGTTGCAATAAATAGCGAATATACTACCTAACTCCCAAGCCATTGCCGCAGTTGCGATTACAAGGATACTATAAACAAGATCCACTAAAATATTACTAGATTTCTAGATATTAATAATTAAAAACTACTTTTTTTGAGGTCTATCAAAACAAGTAAATATTTAATTAATTTTTTCTAAATTCCATTTATTAAATATTAATTTCATTTCTCTTTCGTAGTATCTTACTTTCTTTGAGAAAGGTAGTTGTTGAATAATTATCCCAAAGGGGAATTTAAAGAAAGAAGAAACATAAACAATATAAAACTCGATAAAGGAAGGTTTGGGTGGGAGAGGTAAATTTTTTAAATATGCCCAATCAATGCATGGTTTTAGTTGCTTATCACTAGCAGCAATATTTTTTCTACATCTCCAGTAAGAGAATAGATAAATGCCAATAAAAATCGGGAAAGGAAGAAGTCGCAGCATTAAATATCAAGGATTATTTTTCTTCTCATTGATTCATATTCATCGTTGATATAAATGATAGTTTATTTTTTATAGAACTCTCAAGATCTTTTTCTGTAAAAATATTATCCACATAATCTTAAGTAAACTTTAAAAAAGTAAGATTCAATTCAAAAATATTTTTAATTGAAAAGTTTTATACTGGTTTCATAACACTAATGAAGTGATACAGATGGATCTTAACCGTAAAAAGTTTTATACCACTTATATACCACCAAATTTTAGAGAAAGAATTTTATTCTATCAATGGTTTTAAAGGTTAGTGGAAATCAATAGTATATACACTACTTAATTTTTAGCAGCTCAATTGGTAAATATTCGTTTATATAAAGGAAGAGGATTGAAATAGTTCCTATTACAGAACAAAAAAAACTTCCAATAAAATAATTTAATATTTTGGGTTGAATAATTTGTGAATTTTCTCCATTTTCTATTTCAAAATCAGGAGAATCAACTACTTTTAAGCGCTGATTGGTTGTTGGTTGTTTAAGTTGTTGATGTCGGATGAGTGCTTCGAAATCAGGCATGGAATTTGAGATGCAATGGAACAGTAGGCAGACCAGCCCGTCATTCGACGAGGATCTGATCTTCCTAAATCGTCTACAGCTTCAAATACTGCATTTCCAGATGCTTCTGCTTTATCAAATGCTGAAAGTAAAGGAATAAATGTATCAAAAACGTGTAAACCGAAATTTTCTAGCGCTGCCTTAGCTTGTTGAGCTGCTTTTTGTTGTCTAAAATCTACTTTTACGATTACGACTGCATGGTTAACTTTTAAAGTATTTAGTAAGTTAGCTAATTCAACAGTTAATTCAACAGACCTTGCTTTTGCGGTTGTGGGCAGAATTACTAAATCTGATCCATATGCAAGATGTTTAAGTTCTTCTGTATCACTGCTTGCTTGCCCATCAGTTATAACAATTTCAGAAGATCTGGAGGCTTTTGCTGCCGAACTAACTGGAAATACAGGAAATGGAAGGTTTCCTCTGGATGAGTAGGCCAATGCTGATCTATTTTTGTCAGCATCAACTATACATACCTTTTTGCCTTCAAGATGCCATACACTTGCAAGATGAATACTTGTACAAGTTTTAGCAACACCTCCTTTTTGTCCACAAACAGTAATAAACAATTTTTTACTAATATTTTATTTAACTTTGGAGAATAATTGATTAATGTCAATAGGTAATTATTTGAAAAGTTTTAAAACTTATATTTGTTAAATAATCTTTTGTGGAATATATAGTTTTAAGTAGTCTTAAAAGTATATTTAAATTAGCAAGTGAAAAAAAGAATCGGGTTAGGAACATGGTCTTGGGGAAATCAAATCTTTTGGGACTATCGAACTAATAATGATGATGATTTACGTGAGACTTATAAGGAAGCGTTAAAAAGAGGTTTTAACTTAATTGATAGTGCAGATTCTTATGGAACTGGAAAACTTAATGGTAGAAGTGAAGAACTTTTAGGGAAATTTTTACTAGATACTTCTTCTTTTCAAAAAAAAAGAGTTCAAATAGCGACAAAGCTTGCGCCTTATCCATGGAGAGTTGGTAATAAAGGCTTCACAAAACCCTTTCTCAAAAGTTTAGAAAGATTAAATAATAAATTAGATATAGTCCAAATTCATTGGTCAACTGCAAAATATAATCCTTGGCAAGAATTGCAATTATTAAATAATCTTTGCGATTTAATTGATCAAGGTTTTAATTTTCAAATTGGGTTATCAAATATTGGACCCCAAAGATTAGAGAAAATTATTCAATACTTATCAAAAAGAGATAGGAAAGTTAAAAGTGTTCAAATTCAGTTTTCTTTACTATCTCCAAATTACATTAAACAGATTAATGTAAAAAAAATCTGTGAAAATAATGATATTGATTTTTTAGCCTATAGTCCTTTATCTTTTGGAATACTATGTATAGATCCTGAAAAAGATGAAGATAAGCAAAATTCTTTTCTACGTAGTTTGATTTTTAAAAACTATAAAAAATCAAGTATTGAATTAAGGAGATGTCTTAAACAGATTGCTGTTTCAAGATCAGTTTCACAAGCTCAAGTAGCAATCAATTGGTGTTGTTATCAGGGAGCTATACCTCTTGTAGGAATGAGAAAAAGGTCTCAGGTTATTGATATATCGAATGTTTTTAAATGGAACTTAAATAAAAAAGAATTTGGAATGCTTCAAGAAGCTTCTCAAAAGTGTTTGAAAAAGATGCCAAGTAATCCTTTTTCAAGCTTGTAAAAGAGAATTAAATAAATTTTATGCAGATAGTTTTTTAAGATTTTTTATTTTATTATTTCTCCAAAGTTCTGCCGGAAAGTTCGAACCTGTAAATCTTAAAACTTTAGGTTTTAATTTTATTAATAAGTCATTAATGTTATTTTTTGTGCTCATTTGTATTGAGAATTTTTAGTACATTAAAATATTTTTTTTTTAATCTTCTCAGTATTTATACTCAAAAAATTCAAAAAATAATTTCTAATACATTATTTTGAAGTAAATTTTACAAATTAACAAATTATCTAATACCAAATTCTATCAATTTAAAATGGTGGAGCCCTTCCAGGCTCCTTGGATCATTTGGTTGATAAGGCTGATATCACCCCATCTCCTTTTAGATCAAGCAGCAACTGGTGCTGTTTGACGGGAGAAACTAACGATTTTGTTAGCGTTTGTGTTTTTGCTCTAACCGAGCAGGCTTCAGTCATCTTCCTTACGCCCCGTCGAAACCATTACAACCCCAAAAGGTAATGGAGTTGAGCGGAATCGAACCGCTGTCCGAAACATCGGTTGAGATCACCTAGTCCAATTGGACATTTATATTCTGGCAGGCAAAATGAGTATTGAATAGTTATTTCATTAATTTTTTAAATATATATGTATGTAATTGCATCATCACCTGAAGGTTTAGAGAAATATTTAGCAAGTGAAATTATTGATTTGGGTGGATTTAATATTAATACTTATAAAAGATCAGTTTCTTTTGAATGTGATTATGCCACTTTTTATAGAATTCATTTTTTTTCAAGAGTTGCGTTTCGTTTTTATAGACAAATTGCACGTTTTGTATGCTATGACAGGCTTTCTTTATATGAGGGAGTTAGAGATTCATTTGATTGGTTGAAATGGTTACCTCCTGAAAAAACATTCAATGTTCAAGTAACCGGCAGAACTTCCTTGTTAAGTCATTCTCATTTCACAGCTCTTGAGGTTAAAAATTCAATTACTGATCTCCAACAATCTATTTGGAATAAAAGATCTAATATTTCTTTAGATAATCCTGATTTGATAATTCATTTACATTTAAATAATGATCGTGGGGTTCTTAGCCTGCAGAGCACTTTTGAAAGTCTTCATAAACGAGGATATAGACCTGCTATTGGAAATGCTCCACTTAAAGAAAATTTAGCTTCTGGACTATTAAAAATGACTGAATGGAACGGAACTAAACCTTTGGTTGATCTTATGTGTGGATCAGGAACTTTTTTAATAGAGGCTATTAATCAAATTCTTAAAGTTCCACTTAACTTTCAGCAATTTTATCTTTTTGAAAATTGGCTCGATTTCAATAAATATATTTATTTAGAAGAGAAAAATAAGGCTCAGAAGAAAGTTATTACCTTTGAGAAACTATCAAAAATTATTGGTTGCGAGATTAATAAAGATGTTTTTGATCAAGCAACAGTCAACATAAAACTAGCAGGACTTGAAAATTATATTGAATTACAAAATGATGATTTTAAAAATATTCAATTTAAATCTTCAGAAGGATTAGTTTTATGTAATCCACCTTATGGAAAAAAATTAGGAGATGAAAACGAATTAATTACCTTATATGAGGATATGGGTAATTTTTTGAAGAAAAAATTTTCTGGTTGGGAATTCTGGTTACTAAGTGGGAATCAAAAACTTACAAGATATTTAAAAATGAAATCTTCTTTGAAAATACCCGTGAGCAATGGAGGTATTGATTGTAGATGGATAAAATATTTAATAAGATAATTTATTTTTTTCCTAATACTGCTTTTGTTGTTTTACCCAAACCTTCTAGTGTTTGGGGTAGATAAGGTCCTTTAGCAAGTTTTCCTCCAAGCTTTAAGCTTAAACCTGCTAGAAATAAATCAACAAATATTATTAAAAGTAAATTATATTCTGTTGCCCAATTATTCACCTTACTAAGAGTCAGATAAAAAATAACATGAATACATATTAAAACTAATAATAATAAAATTCCACCCATAGCAATAAATACTCCCCCACTTATTAATCTTCTCTTTTCTCTATCAACTTCTTGAAGTGCTATTCGAACATGCAAATCCATTACCGAACTTGCAATTGCAGAGATTCTTGAAGCTGTATTAGCAAAGTTTTTGTTTTTAGGTTTATCCATTTATTTATTTCTACTATTAATTAAACTACCTATAAATAATCCTATACCAGCAGCAATAGCAATAGATAAGATTGGTTTTTTTCTAATTGGGGTTTCAATTTTTGGCCTTAATGTACTGTTTAGTTCATCTAGTAACTCTTCTAATTGACTTTCGATTGGTTCTATTTTATCTGCAATTTCCCAGTTATTTTCTTGAATTGAATCAATGATTTGAAATAATTGATTTTTAATACCACTAGCAGACGATCCAGTATGACTTGCTATTACTCCAACTAAATCATCAATACTTCCTTTTGCAGTCTCAAGAGTTTGTTGTGCGATATTAGGCCATTTTTCTTGTATTAACGGAATCAAACTATCGATTTTTTCTCGTAACCATTTTTCTGATATGCCTTCTTCCTTTGGCAGCCCAGAATCATCAATTGTTTCTTTAACTTCTTTGGGAGGATGAAAAGCTTCCATTAATCCACCTACATTTCTTTTAGAGTAGTCCTTATTTTCTTAATTTGAAACCCTTCTATTCAAATTTTTTTTACTAAAAAAATAATAGACATATAAAATTTTATTTACATTTCATTTATCTCTCCTGTTCTGTAATAAGGTTTTGTTAAGCTATTACTGACTTTATTAAATTAAGTTTTTTATTTCATCATGGATATCACATTTGCAGCAATTATTTTTGCATCCCGTACAATTCCAACTGATTTTGGATTGGTAGCAGCAGCTATTGCAGGAGCTGGCAGTTTGCTATTTATTGCTTTGAGATTTGTTCCTGATGCAGGTAACTAGGTTTTTCCTTTTTTAAAATGCACTAACTTGTTTGTTCATTTTAATGATTGATTATTGAAATAAAATAATTTATTGATGAGCTAGATAATGAATCGATGGGTTTTACTCGAACATAAGATTCTTAGTAGTAAATTAATTGATATTCATTATGATTTTCTTGTTGAAGATGAATTAGATTGTTTTACTTGGAAGTTTCACGAAATTCCATCACTAAATAAGGGCTTTGTTAAAATAGTAAAACAACCAAATCATAGATTGGTATGGCTTTCTAGAGTTGAATATAATCTTTCTAATAATAGAGGTTTAGTAAAAAGAATTGATCATGGAAATTTCTCTTATATTTCAAATAATAAAGAATCTCAAGAGTTAAATATTCTATTGAACGGTAAATTGTTAAGGGGTTTGCTCATGATAGATGGGAATTTTTGCCAATTAACGAAAAATAATTAATTTGTTTTTAGAAATAATCTTAATAATTCTATTGAGATTTTTTGAAAAGTAGCTATTCTTATTTAGCTATTGTGACTTGCGATTGGTATACATCAATCAGGTCGAGTTTGAAAATTTTAAGTCTTTTGGAGGATGTGTAAAAATTCCTCTTGAAGAGGGTTTTACAGTGGTTACTGGTCCAAATGGATCTGGGAAAAGTAATATTTTGGATGGAATTTTGTTCTGTTTAGGTTTGGCAAATAGTAGAGGTATGAGGGCAGAGAGATTACCAGATTTAATAAATAATTCTAAAGTAAAAGAAGGTAAATCTTCTGAAACATTTGTTTCTGTTAAATTCAATATTGAAGATTGGTCGCCAAGGGAAGATGTTCCACCTTTGGATTTAGAAGAAGATGATATCTCGCTTAATAGAGATCAAAAAGAATGGATAGTTTCCAGAAAATTGAGGCTAATGCCTGGTGGATCATATGCATCGACATATACCTCTGATGGACGCCAGTGCACTTTACAACAAATACAGAGAGTTCTTAGAGATATAAGTGTTGATCCAGAAGGCAGTAATGTTGTGATGCAGGGAGATGTCACAAGAATAGTATCAATGAATAATAAAGAGAGGAGAACACTTATTGATGAATTGGCAGGGGTAGCGCTTTTTGATAGCAGAATTGAACAAACGCATTCAAAACTTAATGATGTTTTTGAAAGACAAGAAAGATGTGAGATCCTAGAAAACGAACTGCAATCTAGTAAAGCAAAGCTTGAGAAAGAATGTGAAAAAGCAAAAAAATATAAAGAGTTGAAGGCAAAACTTTTTCATATTAATGAGATTGAAAAAGTACTTTTATTTGATAAACAAGTTCAAAATATTGAATTAATTAAGAAAAAAGCTGTTGATTTTGATAAGAGTAAGATTTTATATAATCAACAAAAAGAATCACTTAGTAAAGAAATAAAAATATTGCAAGATGCAATGCAAATCATGATTGCAGAATTAAAAGAGAAAGGAGAAGATAAATTAATCAAAGTAAATTCTGATATTGGGAGTATAAATTCTAATTTAAGGGAATTAGAGAGAATAGCAGTTGTTAATAAAGAGGAGGGTATTAAACTCCAAGATCAACGAGATAAAATTGCAATATCTAAAAAAAGTACGGAGTTAGAAAAGAATCAACAAGAGCACTTTAATGATAATTATCTAGAAAAATTAAACATCGAGATTCAAGATTTAACGTTAGAACATAAGCTATCTAGAAAAAAACTTTCGGATGCTGCAGGTGAATCAGGTGAATTTTCAAAGCAAAGTATAAAGCTCAATAACGAGTTAGAAAATATAAAATCTTTAGTACAACCTCTTGAATCTAGTAAAAGGAATATTGAGGA
>QCUF01000018.1 GCA_003210825.1 Prochlorococcus sp. AG-676-P15-1
GAAACAAAAAAAATCATCTTAGAACATTATTTAAATACTATTAATAAAGAAGGATATGCAATAGATCCAAAAACTAATGAGCCTATTAAATGTGACTCAAAAGAAATCAAAACTTGTAATGAGACCTTCACAGGAATTAGCGCTAAAGAGATTGGAATAGCAATAACAGAAAAGCGCAATGATCTAATATCTAGATTTGATCATGCCTTATATTTAGGACGAGAGTTACAAAAAGCAGAAGAATGCTTGTACAAAAAATTACCCTACATTCAAGATTAAGAAATTAAACGAAAGAAATATAATTTTTATTAAGATGCTAAATTAAATAAAAATATAAAAGATAAATGAACATCATTTTCTATTTTGCATTTCTAGGTTTTGGTTTTGGAGCCGCTTTCTTATTAGATAAACTTTTAAGAGCAGTTAAATTAATTTAAAAAAAATTTCATAAGGTTTTTATAACCTTTCCATATAAATCATATTCATCCGCAAAACAAATATTTGCTTCAACAAATTTACCGATATAATTTTTTTCATTTTCATTATTTTTAATAGATAAGATGACATTACCGTCTATTTCAGGAGCGAAGTTATAAGAACGTCCTATCAGTTCTTTATTTTCTGATATTTTTTCTACTAATACTTTAACCGTAGTACCTACATATAACTGATTTTTTTTCTTAGAAATATTTTGTTGAATGGATATTATATTATCTTTTCTCGCATCAGCTACTTCTGAGGGTACCCTATTTGGCAAATCGAAAGCACTTGTTCCTTCCTCCGGAGAAAAGATAAAAACGCCAACATGATCAAACTCATGCCTATGCAAAAAATCTAAAAGATGTTGAAAATGTTTTTGATTCTCTCCAGGGAACCCAACAATTAAGCTTGTTCTTAATACAGCAGATGGTATTTGCTCCCTTATTTGACTCAAAATTGATTCATTTAAAGAAGCCTGCCAAGGTCTATTCATACTCTTGAGAACATCTGGATGACTGTGTTGCAAAGGTAGATCAAAATAGGGAACTATATTATTTGAATCTTTAAAAGCTTTAATAACTTCATCAGTTAAACCAGTTGGATATGCATAATGAATTCGTATCCAAGGAACTGAAACTTTAGAGAGCTCTTTCAAGAGTCTTGCTAAAGAAGGTTTACCATAAATATCTTGACCATAATTTGTTGTAATTTGACTAATTAGTATTATTTCTTGAATCCCTTTAGCTGCAAGATTTTTTGCTTCTGAGACTATAGATTCTATATCCCTACTGCGTTGAGGACCTCTTAACTTAGGAATAATACAAAATGCACACTTATAATCACACCCTTCAGCGATACGAAGATAAGCAACAAATTTATTTTTATCTACAAAGCGTGGAATTTTTTCATCCGCAATAAATTCAGGTATTTTTGAAACTTCATTAACAGTTTCCCCTTTCTCTACTCTATTGATAACCTTAGCTATTTTTTGATAATCACCCGTTCCTACTAAACCTTTTATTTCAGGCATTTCTTTTAAAAGTTCTTCTTTGAAATGCTGAGCCATACAACCAGCAACTATTACCTCTTTACCTTGATCAGTAAATTCAATTATCTTCCTTATAGATTCTTCTCTAGCTGTTTCTATAAAACTACAAGTATTGACTACAACCACATTCGCATCTTCTATATCAGTTCCTACTTCATATCCCTCCTTATCTAATAACCCTTGCATATGTTCAGTATCAACAAGATTTTTCTCACAACCAACATGACTAAAGGCAACCTTTGAAATTTTTTTATCCTTTACATTTTGATTATTTTGCTTCACGTAATTTAGATATTATATAAGAAAAAATTTATAAAGAAACTTTTAATAAGTCTCATTCAAAGATAATATTAGGATAGATTCTGCAAATTATAAAGATAAAAGATCTATGGCTCTAAAGACTTTAAAAAGAAGAACTAAAACAGATCCTAAATGGCCAAAAATTATAATTGCTATACTGAGCACAATTGGATTAGTTGATACAGGCTCTATTACCTTAAAAAATTGGGGATTATTTAACTCTCTTTCATGTCCAGGAATCAAAAATGGTTGCGAAACAGTTTTAAATAGCCCTTGGGGTACATTATTTGAGAATAGTCAATTCAATATTCCACTCTCATTAGCAGGAGTTATTACCTATGGTTCAATACTAGGATTTTCAATATTTTTATCTCTGAATATTATTTCTCCTAAAGAAAAATTGAATAAGCTTATATGGTGGGCAATATTTTTAATCTCTTGTGCTTCTTCTGTATTTAGCATCCTTTTGATAAATATAATGTTCCTTAAAATCAAGGCTTATTGTTTTTTTTGTATTCTTTCGGCAATTTTATCTATTTCTATCTTTATTATCTCTATGATTGGTGCAAAGTTTGAAAGTAGAGAGCCAATGTTTTATAGAGGATTTATTGTTGTTTTAACAGTTCTTGTTGGGGGATTGATATGGTCAAATAGTGTTGACCCTTCTAATGCAATTGATATTTCTAAGAGTACAGAAAAAGTATCTCCTGTAATCACTACAACTAGCTCACCCCAGAAAATTAAGTTTGCTAAATTTTTAAGTGATAATAATATTAAAATGTTTAGCGCATACTGGTGCCCACATTGCCATGATCAAAAACAACTATTTGGCAAAAAAGCAGTTAAAGAGTTATCGATTATAGAATGCGCACAAGACGGTAAAGATAATCAATATAAACTTTGCAGAGAAAAACAGATTGAAGGGTTTCCATCATGGGAAATTAATGGTGAAATATATAGTGGAGTCAAAGATTTAAATGATTTAGCAATAATGACTGAATATGATGGCGATTCTAATTTTTAATAAACCTTTTAATTATTTCGTGATTTAGTTGCTGCCTAGTATGGCATTTCCAAGTTATTTCTTTAATTGGGAAATCATCCCTATAATGACCTCCTCTACTTTCCTCTCGAAAAAGACAAGCTTTTAACAATAGCAATGTTGTAATTTGTCTATTATGCAAATCAAGCAATAAATTAAGTCCTCTCCTATTTGGCTCACTTAGTTTCAATTTTTGATCAATTTCTATTTTATTAAGACATTCAAGTAAAGGATTTTTTTGAAGTTGATCTATCTCATCTTGAAGAGTTTTTAAAAGTTCATTCATATTTTTTTTATTACGAGAGACACCTAAATTAGACCAGCATAATTTTCTCAAATAATCAATCTTATCTGAAACACCTAAGATAAAATCTTCCTTTGGATTATCCATAAAAATTTCCTTAGTATATCTATCTAACCTTCTTACGTTATAAGGAGCATTCAACTCGATACAAGACATTTTTCTTGCAAATACAAGGCATTCCATCAGCGAATTACTAGCTAGTCTATTTGCACCATGCACTCCTGTAGAAGCTACTTCTCCCACGGCATATAATCCTTGCATTGTGGAAGATGCATTTAAATCGGTATGAACACCTCCCATCCAATAGTGAGCTGCTGGTGCAACAGGAATCACCTCATTTAAAGGATTAACTCCATAATCTTGACATCTACTTATAATCGTAGGAAATCTTTCTACAATTTTTTCTGGATCAATAAATCTTAAATCCAGACCAACATGATCAACATCGTTTTCTTGCATATTATTCATAATTGCTCTACTAACTTGATCTCTTGTAGCTAGATCACCATTTTCCAAATGCTTTACTGGGCTCTCACCATTCTTATCAACGAGAACTGCTCCCTCACCTCGAAGGGCTTCAGAGATTAGAAAGCAGGGAGAACCATAAAACTTTAATGCTGTAGGATGAAATTGAATAAATTCTAAATCCTCTATTGCAGCTCCAGCTTTCCAAGAAAGAGCAATTCCTTCCCCAGAAGATTGGGCAGGATTTGTAGTATTAGTAAATAAGTGCCCCCCTCCGCCTGTGGCTAAAACAACAGCTTTAGAAGTAATCCAATATAAATTAGATCCATCTAATACCTGAACTCCCCTACATACTTCCTTTTCAATAAGCAATTCTGTTACTCTTACACCTCTACAATGCAAAATATTCTCCTTATTTTCGATATGCTCCTCTAAGACTTCTACAAGTGCCCTACCTGTTCTATCTTTAACATGCAAAACTCTTCTACAAGAATGGGCCGCTTCTAAAGTTGTTGATAGTTGATTTGAGCTCTGATCAAAAATCATACCTAAATTTTGTAACCTATCAACGCAACCAGGAGCCTCTTTCACAAGCATTTCAACAGCAGATAAGTCACACAAATCATCTCCAGCTTTTAAGGTGTCTTCAACATGAAGAGCAAAAGAATCTTCAGGTCTAACTACTGATGCAATCCCTCCTTGGGCCCATCTGCTAGATGATCTTTTACTTGTATTCCTATTTAGAAGAAGGACATTTAAATTTTCTGGCAATTCCAAACAAGTCATTAAACCAGCTGCTCCTGCACCAATGACAATCACATCCCATTTATCAATAGATATTAATTCTTGCGAAAATGGCGGTCTTAGCATTAAACCAAACCACTTAGTGTTGGTTGAATAATTGCTAGCACAATAAAAATACCATCAACAATTAAGGTAGTTTGAATTACATAACTTGATACTAAAAGAGCCTTCCCATTTATCGAATTAGATGTAGCATAATTAAAAATTTCTTTTGATATGAACCAGAGTATTAATGCCGCCAAAATAATAATAGACAAAGATTTAAACTGAATAAGATTTTCGGAAGTTTTCTGAAGTATTAATGGAGCATTATCAGAATCTGCAATAATAACCTCCTTCCATTGATCCATTATTCCTGTCAGAAATATTGTCAAATCCGTAATCGCCGTTCCGAATAAAGACGAGATATAAAAACTTGAACCGATTTTCCATTTTGTTCCAAGTCCGACAATAGCAAGAGGCAATGCCACTGCCTCAACTGGGATATGGAGAATAGGATAAGCACTTAACCAACCCCAAAATAAACAACCTCCAAGCCAACTTCCCGAGACTCCTAATAATAACGAGCCTACAATAAACCATTTATCTCCATCTTTTCTAGACAATAAAAAAGCCACAGCAAGGATAAAAAAAGTAGCGCAAAGAGCACTAATAGGAGCAAATCTAACCCATGGTGCCTGTACAAAAATTGGCAAAATTACAAAAAAAGAGGACCATAGTCTCAAAGCAATTGGTCTAGATAAAAAAGTACTTTTAACGATATCAACTTCATTCTGAAATCTAGGTTTCAAATTATCTTTTACTTCTAAATTTTTAGTAATTAATTCTTCCAATGCATTAAGGCTTTTAAATTTTTGAATTAATTTAGATCTAGTCTAATAAAACTGTAAATAACATATTTTATTAATTTAATAGTTGAAATAAATTAACCATATTTCGTATTTTAAGATTATTTAATATACTTTGAGTCTTATATGAGTTTACAATAAATATAAAGAGAAAAGCTTGGTCTTTAATTGTGTGGAAAGAAATTAATTACAAAGAGGATTCTAATGATCTTTTGATTCCGAATATTAACTACCAAATTAATCCAGCAGAAATTGAAAGTATTGAAAATAATTCTATTGCTGAAGAAATAGGATTTGAATCAGGTGATTCAATTATCAGTATTAATGGTAAGAAACCAAGAGACTTGATTGATTATCAGATACTTATTAGTGAAGAAATTTTAGATATATCGGTATTGGATAAAAACAAGAAGATTCACAACATTAGTATTGAAAAAGATCAAGATGAAAATTTAGGAATTAATTTTAAAGATGCATTATTTGACTCAATCAAACAATGTAATAATAAGTGCCCATTTTGCTTTATAGATCAACAACCAAACGGCAAAAGAAAAAGTCTTTACTTAAAAGATGATGACTATAGATTAAGTTTTTTATATGGTTCATATCTAACGCTAACCAATTTAAATAAAGATGACTGGAATAGAATATCTACTCAAAAACTATCGCCACTTTTTATTTCAATACATGCCACTGACCCAAAAACCCGAGAACAATTATTAAAAAATAAAAAAGCAAGTCAAATTCTTGATCAAATTGAATGGTTAGAACAAAACTCAATCCAAATACACGCGCAAATAGTTGTATGTCCCGAAATTAACGATGGTAAGATCTTAGAAAAATCTATTTACGATCTTGCAAAATTTCATAAAAAAAGTTTTAAAACAGTACTTTCAACAGCCATAGTTCCCGTAGGCCTAACAAAGTTTAGGCCTGAAAACGATGGCCTAATAGCGATAAGCAAAGAATATGCAATAAACATTATTAAACAAATAGAAAAAATACAAACTTCTCTACAAAAAAGTATTGGAACTCGCTTTTGTTGGCTTGCCGACGAATGGTACTTAATAGCTGGACTCGAATTACCAAACTATAAAACATATGAAAATATGCCTCAAGAATCTAATGGAGTAGGTTCAATAAGAAGTTTTCTTAAAACATTGGAAACTAAAACAAAATCTCTTCCTGAAAAAGTAGATAAACAAAGAAAAGTCAGTTGGATAGTTGGTAAATTAGTGTATGAAGCACTGCTTCCAACAGTCGAAAAACTTAATAAAATTGAAGGCCTCACAATTAATATATATGGCTTGCCAAGTATTTATTGGGGCCAAGATCAAGTTGTAACAGGGCTTTTAACTGGTGAAGATTTAATTACTGGTCTACAAGATAAGGACCTAGGCGAATGTATGTTCATACCATCAATCATGCTTAAACTTAATAGTGATTTGTTTTTGGATGACAAAAATATAACTGAAGTTTCAAATAAACTTAAAACTAACATTCACGTTCTTGATGATACAAATGATATTATTAATACTCTAATTGGCTTATCTAATAATAAGAAAATACTTAACTATGATTAGAAAACTTATACATCCAATTTTATTTTTTCCTTTTTGTTTGTATATTAATTTTCAAGAACCATTATTGAGCCAGACCAACAATAATATTGAAGAAATCCTTCAAGAAAACGAAACCCAAATATTCCTTAATTATTCAGAAATAGAAAATATTACTGTAAAGAATAATCAGGAACTTAAAGCATTAGAAGCTTTAGTCAATTCATCAGCATTTACTCTTTCGAGCAAAATCGCTAAAAGATATCCCTCATTAGATTTACAGGCTACTGGATTACCTAAATATGTTTCGGGCAAAAATTATAATAGTGACTCACCAACCACAAAAACATCGCAATTTTCAGCAAACCCCTCCCTTAATATTAAATTAGATTTAATAGACCCTTTAAGGGGATCTGAAATTAAAATAGCTAGAAATAATTATGTAATAGCTAAAAATAACTTTGAGATTAAAAAGAAAGATCTCATAAAAGAAGCAAAATCTAGATACCACAAGCTACAAAAGTCTTATCAGGATATTAAAAACAAAACATTATCTCTTGATTTATCAATTACTAGCTTGAAAGATGCTCAGTCAAAATTTGATGCAGGGATAGGCACAAAATTTGAAGTTCTTGAGGCTGAAGCACAATTATCTAGAGATCAGCAATCACTTAATGAGAAAAAAATTCAGAATAAGATTAATAAAATTGCGCTAAAAGAAATATTAAATATAAATAATGATTTAGCGATTAATCAAAAGCAAAAATTAATAGGTTTCTGGAACCATAAATTAAATAAGAATATAAGTGAGGGTTTAGTTAAGAGTCTTTCCCTCAAAAATATTAATCTCAAAAGATCAATCAAAGAAAATCAAGCTAAGAATTATCTGAATGCTTACAAGCCAAATGTATATATAAGCAATACATTCACTAGTTCATTCTCTAAAGGAGATTCTTTGTCAGTCGACATAAATCCTGAAAAATCTGGATCTTCATATACAAATACTGTCAGCTTAAATTTTGGTTGGAATATTTTTGACGGCGGCCAAAACAAAAATTTATATAAATCAAGTAAAGCTGATGTTAAATCAGAAAATTACTCCTACAACAATCTTAAAAATGTTTTAAAGACAAATATTAGTAAAGCTTATTTGAATTTAAAATTAAATGAAGAAAAAATCCTGTCATCTCTAAAAGAGATCTCTTCTACAAAAGAGTCATTAAGATTAGCAAGATTAAGATATGACGTTGGAATATCTACACTTAAAGATGTTCTTATAAGACAAAAAGAATTAGGTAATGCTAAATCAAAAAATATTGATGCAATTTATAATTACAATTTAAACTTAGATGAATTAGAGAGATTGACTTTTCTTGAAATAAGTAATATTTGTAATAAAAATGATAGTTTTATCAAAAATGACACTCAATCTATTTGTAATATCTGAATATGAATAAAAAAAATCTAACCAGTCAACAGTTAAAAGATTTAGATTCTTTATTTGAATTAGTTAGTGATCGCCAATTGCAAGACTTTGGAAACATTAGTGCTAGCAACAAGTCAGACGGTTCGTTAATTACAAGTTGTGACTTATGGAGCGATAAAAAAATTGTAGAGGCTCTATCTATCATTGCTCCAAATGAAGGGGTTCTTAGTGAAGAGGGAGGAAAGATAGTTCCGAATACAAATGCTTATTGGATAGTAGATCCTCTTGATGGGACTACAAATTTTGCTGCAGGAATTCCATATTGGTCTATTTCGGTAGCTAGATTTATAGATAGCGCTCCGCAATCTTCCTTTTTAATCATTCCTACATTAAAGAAAAAATTTGTAGCAATCAAAGGAGAAGGTGTTTGGCTAAATAATAAAAAAATTGAAGTTAATAATAATCAAAAAAGTGAATGCGTATCTTTATGCAGTAGATCTATTAAAATTCTACAAAAAAATCCTAATTCAATATTTCCTGGGAAAATAAGACTTCTTGGTGTATCTAGTTTAAATTTAACAAGCGTTGCAATGGGACAAACTTTTGGAGCTATAGAATCAACTCCTAAAATATGGGACATTGCGGCAGCATGGTTGTTACTTGAGGAGCTAAATTGTTCCATTGAATGGTTAGAAATGAACCCTATGCATCTAACTGCAGGAAAAGATTTACAAGATACTAATTTTCCCTTAATTGCTTCTAGGACAAAAGAAAAAATGAAAGTCTTGAGACCGTGGGGTAATTTATTAGTGGAATAATAGTTGCATTATAAATATATAAAAGACTTGAAAAATATCCCTATTAGATACAATAAATAAGACTCGAGAAAAGTATTTGAAGAGAATTAATATGCAGCGCAGTACAACATGGATAATTAAAAGTTTATGGGGAGCTTGTGAAAGATGGAGTAAATCAGATTGTATTGATTTAAGTGCTGCTTTTGCTTATTACACTCTTCAGTCATTCTTTCCAATACTGCTTATTTCTCTTTCAATAGCTTCCTGGTTTCTAGGAAAGCAAGAGGGTTTAGATCAACAAATAATATCTATTGCTGCTCAGATTTTACCTCCATCAGTTGTTGAATTAGTTGAAACAACATTATTCAAATTAATTGATCAAGGTTTTGGAGCAGGTATTTTAGGAGCGATGTTTTTACTATTTACTGCTGGTAACGCTTACTTATCACTTCAAAGAGGTTCAGATAGGCTTTGGGAAGATGAGCTACCTTCAAGAAGAATAAACTCTGCCTGGCAAGAGCAAGCATCAAAATTTCTTAGGAATAGAATTGAAGCCTTTTTAATAGTATTTTTCATAGGTTTCTTAATGGTATTAGATCAAATCAGTGCAAATCTCAGAATGATTCCAACTACTGTTTTAGAAAATATATCAAATTCTAGTTATTTTTTTTCTGAATTCATTATAAAATTACCACTCTTACAAGTTGGTCAATTTGCTTTACCACTGGTGGGATTTTCATTAATGGCTTTATTGCTTCAAGCACTATTGCCGAGTAGAAAAGTTCCTTTGAGACCACTAATTCCTGGTTCAATTCTTATCGGAATTGGACTAACTACGCTTAATCTAGCAGTAAGTAAAAGTATTCTTTCACTTGGGGCAAGATTCCAAGCATATGGTTTTATTGGAGGTTTTTTAGTACTAACTTTATGGGTTTGGCTATTAGGCGTTATTTTATATTTTGGACAATGTTGGAGTGTTGTTATAGCTAGTATGTCTTTAACAAGCAGAAGAAGAAAAAATTAATTCAAAAATAATGACTTCTTGCCTTATCTAAAATGAATAAAAGTTTAGTTACTTATTCTTTAATCTTTATAATAGTAATCTCCCTTTTTGGATTTAACTTTTTTTTAAGTCTTATCGGAAATCTTTTATTACTTGTATTTTTAATTCCTCTTTTAATATTTTTGATTTTACTGATAAGTTTGAATTCTTTAAAGTCAAAAGTAAATACTTGCAATCAATGTGGAACTATATCATTAGGAATTAATAATACCTGCATGAATTGTGGGGCAGATTTAGGGGATATAAATTCAAAGAGCTCTGAAAGTTTGGAGAAACCTAGTGAAACAACAATTGAAGTTAAAGCAGAAGAGATCAAATAATGATCCTTAAATACTTCTTGTGAAAGATTTAACCAATTCCAATTTGTCTTAAGATACTTTGTCCTGTAATCAATTCTGTACCCAAACCTATCAGTATTCCCATCATGGCCATTCTTCCATTCCAAGTTTCTGCAAAGTTGACAAAACCAAATCTTGGTTGATTATCTTCATTCATAATAGATTAATAACTTTTAAGATCATATTAGCGTTTGAAGGTTGGATTTATGGAAGATAATTAATGATTTATCTAACATGTCTTGCTCCATCAACCGGATTATATTCGTCTCCAGTTAATTCTTCATATATTATCGCAGGTAATCCTGTTTCAAACATAGTTTGAAGTGCTTCTTTAAGCATGGGGTTCCATCCACCAGTACTTACTTTTCCATGTCTTACAGTCCAATCCCAGGTACCTTGTAGATCTCTTGGCATTCTTCCTTCTCTATCTCTTCTGGCAACTAAATCCAGAGACTCAACTATACCAACTATTACTGGATTTTTTCCGTAAGAAGGAGTTAGGCTCAACTCCAGTCTAACAGGATCCTCTTTAACCATTTTGAGACGAAACCTAGGGGGTAACTTTAGGGATCTAATTACTCCTGAGACAATCTTTGTTCTTAATTCCAATTTTTTGACCTAATAAATTTACAAAATGAATTTAATCAGTTGTAGTACCTTTTTCTTCTAGAGTTGGATCTGTATCATTAGAAAACCTTACTGTGAGTAATTCTTCTTGAGTTATATTTCCAGATTTATCAAGCAGTTCAGGATGAATAGTATATTTTTTTTGTCTTATATTAGTATTCAAAGGTCGATATGATTGTTTATCAAGTGCTCCCCAACCATTTGACATTACTTTAAAAGCCTTCCACACTAAATAGGTTAAAGCAGCTGAGTAGATAATTGGAAATAAGAAAGACATTAATTTATTGATTTATTATTACATGGAACTATGATAGCTCGAAAAAAATAAATTTAGCTATTTTAAGTAAAAGAAATTCCTCTATTAATCAAAAAATGTCAGCGGTTTATATTAATACCATTAACATATCTAATAAAAGAATGTTCGAATGATTTTAAAAACAATAATTCAAACAAAATTTTTAAAATTTTCTTTTAAAAAATTACTTTTCCTATCGTATTTAACATTTGGCCTAATTAATAAATCAAATGTAATATCTCAACCAATAATAAATCAAAATCATGATGCAGAATCTAAAGTTTCAAATATTTCTTTCGTAACAAAAGCAGTAAAAAAAACAGGGGCTTCAGTAGTTACTATCGAGACTCAACGATTTGTTAAAAATAGACAATTTTCTAGAGATTCAAGAATTTTCTTAGATCCATATTTTGAAAGATTCTTTGGCTTACAACCACCTCCCGAAAATCGCACACGTATAGAACAGAGTCAAGGAAGCGGCTTTATATTCGGTGATGGTCTTGTCATGACTAATGCTCATGTTGTTAATGGATCTGAAAAGTTAATAGTTGGTTTATCTAGTGGCGCAAAATATAAAGGGAAGTTAATAGGCGAAGATTTACTTACTGATTTGGCTGTTATTAAGCTTGAAGGCGAAGGACCATGGCCAAAAGCAATATTAGGTGACTCAACAAGAATAGAAGTTGGCGATTGGGCAATAGCTGTTGGTAATCCATTTGGACTGGAAAATACAGTCACTCTGGGAATAATTAGTAACTTAAATAGAAATGTCTCACAACTAGGAATATATGATAAAAAGTTTGAGTTAATTCAGACAGATGCCGCAATAAACCCAGGCAATTCTGGGGGACCATTATTAAATAGCAAGGGAGAAGTAATTGGAATTAATACTCTTATTAGATCAGGCCCTGGGGCAGGCTTAAGTTTTGCAATCCCTATAAACAAAGCTAAAAATATCGCTTCACAACTAATAAAAAATGGAAAAGTAATACATCCTATGATAGGAATCAACCTAATAGATGAAAATTACTTTGAGACTAATAAAAGTGTTGTAAAAGTAGGATACGTTGTCCCAAATAGCCCTGCCGCAAAAAGCGGAATCTTTATTAATGACATAATCCTAAAAGTGGGTAAAACAAATATTAATAATTCTTCAGATGTGATCAATGAAATAAGTAATAATGGAATTAACAAATTTATAAATATAACCTTAAAAAGAAAAAATAAAATTATTAAATTAAAAGTTAAACCGACGGATATTACTAATTTATCAAAAGAATAAATTTTTAACCTTCATTATCTCTTAGTATTTCTACACATTGAGAGATACAAATACCATCAGAAATGTCGCAACGTGAAATACACTCAAAGTAACTTTCTACTGGATCAGAAATAACATAATTATTTTCTCTTAAATCATACTTTTTCATAAGTATTCTCAATAAAATAAATTCGTAATTATTACATTAATCAAAGTCATGAAGTCTGTAAAGATAAATAAGTGATCTTGCCTAGAGGATTGTAAAGTTTTCTAAAAACTATTCTTTGGAACTTAAAATAATATCAATAATAAAATACTTAATAGATAAGGCTAAATAGTTATTTAATACTTCTTTTCTTCTCTAAAAAATATTCATAATTACCATTAAAAGATAATAATTTGGATTCTTTAATTTCAATAATTCTATTTGCAACCTTAGAAATGAAATATCTATCATGCGAAATAATAAATACAGTGCCCTTATAATTATTTATTGCAAGTTCCAGATTCTCTTTCGATTGAAGATCTAAATGGTTTGTAGGTTCATCAAGAAGTAAAAAATTGCTTGGATTCATTATCATCAAAGCCAATGCTAATCTTGCTTTTTCTCCACCACTAAGTTGTTTAACATGTTTAAAAACAGCATCATTATGAAAGCCAAAACTTCCTAAGTATGTCCTTACTTTTTGTTGAGACCAATCTGGTGCTTTTATATATATTAAATCAATAACCTGTTTTTCAACGGCAAGTGCTGCAGCCTGATTTTGCTCATAATAACTAGTAATTATATTATGTTTACCTAAATTAACTTCTCCTATTTCAGGTTCTATTTTTTTCATAATCAACTTTAACAAAGTAGATTTACCACATCCATTAGGACCTAAAATTGCTATCTTTTCTCCCGCAGAAACCTTTAAATTAACATCAAATAACAGTATTTTTTCTTCAAAACTATGAGACAAATTTTTAATTTGAAGAACTAATTTACCAGAACGAGGACATTCAGGAAAATTAAAAGCAGGACTTTTTAGTCTTGAAATGGGTGCATCAATTTTTACAATCTTTTTTAATTGCTTCTCCCTACTTTTAGCCTGAGTACTCCTTGTAGCACTAGCTCGAAATCTTTCAATATACTTTTTTTGTGTTTCGATCTCTTTTTGCTGCAACTCAAAAGCTTTACTTTGAGATGCTTCATTTAAAGACTTTTGTTCAATAAAAAAAGAATAATTCCCATTATATGTTTCAGAAATTCCTCTTTCAATAAAAATAATCTTTTTACATAGTTTATCTAAAAAATATCGATCATGACTAATTAATATGATTGATATTTTTAGAGATATTAAATATTCCTCTAGCCAAAAAATTGTTTCCAAATCTAAATGATTAGTTGGCTCATCAAGTAAAAGTAAATCAGGTTTTTGCAAAATAATTTTTCCAAGAGCAACTTTCATTTGCCAACCCCCAGAAAAATTACCTACCAATTTGTCTGCATCATCTTGAGAAAAACCTAGTTTTGGCAGTATCTTCTCTACTTCTGCCTGCATTTGGTAGCCACCTAAAAATTCAAACTTTTCTTGAAATTTAGCTAGTTGATTTACAAGATGATCAAGTTTGTCAGAGTCTTTGCTAGGTTCTAAAAATTTCATTTCATTTTCAATCTCTAGAAGTTTATTTGAAACTACTTGAATATCTTTGAAAGAACTTTCTAATTCTTCTCTGACTGTTCGATTTAAATTACAATCCAATTCCTGTTTTAAGTGAGAAATTTTGGGACTTCCTTCTTTAAGAACCATTCCACTTGTTTGATCCTCCTCACCAATTAAGATTTTAAACTGGGTCGATTTACCTGCTCCATTAGACCCAACTAAGCCTATCTTTTCTCCCTTTCTAATTTCCCAATTAATATTTTTTAGAACAACATCAGTAGAGTAAATTTTGCTTACATTATCAAATCTAATCACTTTAAAAATAATTGAATTTACAAACTTAGAGACTTTTTACCAAAAAAAAATTTTGTGGAATAAAATTGTGGTATGAAAAGAATAGAACAAATCGTCGTAATTTTCATAGCTGCAGCATTAGCAATTCCAAGTTATTGGTTTTTTTGGACATTGGCTGGTGGTGGTGGTTACAACAAAAGAATAACGCCAGCATTAAAAGAAGAAACTACGCAAAATCTTTTGCTAAAGACCTCCTCGAGCCTTAATCAACCATAATTTAGTTGCTTCGTCATCCACAGTAGACAAATACTCCATAACCTCTTCTTTAGTAACTGGAATATCTACTTCGCTACCTATCTCGCAAATTTTTTCAAGAGCTGATTTTGGATTATTAAGAGCCATCAAAAATAAACTTTGTTTTTTTTTGGAATCATCGGCTATTAAATTGTAGAGTTTTTCAACATTACTAGTCATCAGTTTCCATGAATTAATATCAATAGAATATTCCCTCAAGCTACATTTTGTTCATTATATTTATTTATAGACAAATCATGATCAGTATCTTTTATTTCTTTGGCTGAGGCATCTGCCATACTTCTTGCATCTAAACATAGAACTTTCCTAAGCTTTGCAAAATTAGCAGCATGAGATATTCTTCCATCTTTCTGAGCATAGTATTCTGAACGCTGCAGAATTTGATGAAGATGAGTCAATAAATATGGACTTATTACTGCAGATACTAATACATCACTATTCTCGTTACTTAAAGACTCAGACTGTATTAATTTTTTCTTCTTTTTATCAATTGCTGATCTTTGAGAAGAATCAAGTTTTCTTGAATTTTTCATAATTTACACAAGGAACTAATTAATCAAAGGCTTATATGCTTACTATTAAATATACACAAAGATACTACCCTTGACTAACTGTGTATACTTAAAAGTAACAGTTATTAAGTTTGACTAATGGCAACCCGCCAAAACTCAACTAATGGAAAGCCAAAATCCCCAAGAATTCAAGTGGTTCTTCCAGAATTAATTTGTGAGCAGCTAAATTCTTTAGCTGAAAATGAATCAAGAACCGTCAGCAATATGGCAAAGGTCTTGATTCAAGAAGGAATTAAAAATTATTTAAAAAGAGAAGCCAAACCACAAACATCAGATACTAATATTGATACCGATAAGTTCAGAGATACATTAGAAAGACAAAGTATTAAAAGATTAAAAGGAGCTCCTCAAAGGATTATCTATACCAAAAAATCCGAGTATAAATAATTAATTTTGAGGTAATTTTTGTAAATCTAAAGTTTTCCCCATAACTACCAAAATATTTCCTCTCTCAAGAATATATTTTGCAGGGGGATTGACTGTTAATTGTTCTGGAGGACCAGCAGCAAGAACGTTAACTAAATAATTTTTTCTTAAATTTAAATCTCTTAAAGATCTCCCAATAAATTCTTCTGGAACTGTTATTTCATCTATTCCAGTTTGATTATCCAATTCTAATCTTTCAATTAGATTTGGTCTAACAAGTTCTAAACCTAACCTTTCACCTTGCATTCTAGAAGGGAAAACGACCTTATCAGCACCTACTCTTTTTAACATCTTTTCATGCAAATCACTCGTG
This sequence comes from Prochlorococcus sp. AG-676-P15-1, assembly GCA_003210825.1. Taxonomy (GTDB): domain Bacteria; phylum Cyanobacteriota; class Cyanobacteriia; order PCC-6307; family Cyanobiaceae; genus Prochlorococcus_A. The sequence goes on from QCUF01000018.1 coordinate 16,224, forward strand.
GCTCTTGCAATTACTCTTTTTACTTTTGTTCCTTCACTATCCTTAGCAATAAGAGTAGTGGTAATACTTGCTTCAATAGGCTCACTAATACCGACTACAACTGTATTCATCTCTAAAATACCTGATTCTTTCATTGATTCTTCATCAGTACAATCTATTACTCTGGCTTCAATAGAAGGTTCTAATTGTCTTAAATCATCAATAGCCTTTTCAGAAGCATCTGCAGCTAAAACATCTACGCCATTACTTATAAGTTCTCTACAAACTGCCGTTCCAAATCTTCCAACTCCTACAACTGCGAAAGTTAGAGCTTCTTCTTCTTTTGGTTGAGACCATTGCCACCAATCAGCCATAATAAATATTAGTAAAGGCTAAACATAAAGATCAGCTTTTGGATAGCCAATTCTTTTTTGTCTTTCTATTCTACTCTTATATAGAGCTTGCCAAAGAGCACTTAAAAGCAAAAGAATCCCAAGTCTTCCTACGAACATACCAATAATTAAAATAAATTGACCAAAATGATTTAATTTTGCTGTCAAACCAATATCAAAACCTACAGTTGCAAATGCAGAAATACATGTGAAAAGAATTTCTAGAAATGTAAATGATTCTTTTTTAATAAAAGTATTAGTAGTACTTAATAACATAGCCATCAAGAGAACAAAAAGTAAAGAGCCAACAGTTATTCCAACTGCTTTCAAAATAACCTTATCTGAAATTAATCTATTACTAATAATTACATCTTTTTGTCCCCTTAACGTTGATCTAGTTGCTGCCATTAAGGCGATAAAAGTTGTAGTTTTAATTCCCCCACCAGTACCACCGGTGCTAGCTCCAATAAACATCAATGTCATCAATAACAAGAGACCAGTATCTGATATTGAATTTAAAGATATTGGAAAATTTGTAAATCCCGCTGTTCTTGCACTAACAGTCTCGAAAATAGATGATAAAATTTTCTCAAAGAAATTTAGATCACTAAAAAATTGACTATTTAATAACGTCTCTATTACGAAAAAACCTAATGATCCAAAAATTATTAAGGAAAAACTTGTCCTAATTACTAATCTAGAATGAAGACTCAATTTTTTATATGAAAGATTTTTTCTATTACTCCATATATCGTCAATAACTCTCCAACCAAGTCCTCCCATCACGATTAAGAAAATAAACACAATATTGACAACAAAATTAGATCGATAATCTTGGAGGCTGTTAGACCACAAAGAAAAACCTGCATTGTTGTATGCAGAAATGCTATGAAAAATTGCAGACCATAGTCTTTGCCAATTATTTTGAATTTCTAGAAACCCGAAAAAATATAATACTATTGCTCCAAAAGAAATAATAGAAGTGGCAGTTATTGCAATGCTTTGAAAAGTTCTCCCAATTCCACCAACCCCAAATTCATCGAGAGTCTTACCTTTATCCAATCTAGTTCTAAGCTGAGTACCTTTCACAACAAATCCTTGTAAAAAAGTAGTAATAGCCATTAACCCTAAACCACCTGACAAAAGCATTAAAGCTAAGAAGATTTGCCCAAAAATATTTAAATCAACTCCTACATCAATGATAGTTAACCCCGTAACAGTTATTGCAGAAGTAGATGTAAAGAATGCTTCCCACAAACCTACATCAGATGTAGAACATAATGGAGAACTTAAAATTAAGGTTCCAAAGATAATAATAATTAATCCTGTGACAATTGTGAATTGAGGTACAGATAATTTTCTGTATATTTCTTTTAATTTATAAACAACGTTTTTTATTTTCACTTTATTTAATTATTTATAATTTAAAATTATCAAAGCTGGCACAGTCAATGACATTATAAGTGTTAAACCCGCACCATATTTTGCAATATCAAAAAATCTATATCTCCCAGGTCCGTAAACCATTAAATTTGTTTGATAACCCATAGGAGTTAAGAATGATTGACTTGCACCAAATAATACAAGCATTATTAGGGCATTTGGCGAGATCCCTAGAACGCTTGAAAACTGAATAGCAACAGGCAATATAAGCGCAACAGAGGCAGCGTTACTTATAAATTGAGTAAGTATTACAGTAGCTACAAAAATTACTATTAAAGCAAAATAGAGTGGCATTCCACTAAGGACAAAATCCAGATTAATAGCTATTAGATCGGCCAATCCAGTGACTTGCATAGCTACACTGAAACTTGATAATGAACCTAATAATAAAATAATATCTAACCTGATTGACCTTTGTATTTCTGCAGGACGCAAACATCCAAAAGCAACCATCGCTATAACTGCTAAAAGAACTGACCCTACTAATGGAATATTAGTTAGAGAAGGCAAGAGAACCATACCAATTGCAATTGCAATTGCAATTGGTTTTCTAATTAAAAATGGTAAATCATCTTCAAATTGATCCAGAATTAATAAGTCATTACTTGCTTGCAAACCTCTTATTGAGTCTAAAGGTGCCTGAAGTAACAAAACATCTCCTGCTCTTAAAACGGCTTGACCCAATCTTTCCTGAACAGTTTGTTGTCCTCTTCTGAGGGCTAAAACTGTTGCATTATGACGTTGCCTAAATCTTAGTTCTCTCAAGCTTGCTCCTGCTAAAGTTGATCCTGAAGGAAGCAAAGCCTCGAAAGTTTTGGTACCTTCTTCGGTAGAAAGAAGATTAGTGCCGCTAAAAGATCTCTTATTTTCGGCTAACAAAATTGTATGTTCTTGTTGTAATCGCAATAAATCCGCCCTCGTAACACGTACTATCAATCTATCTTCAGGCTCAAATTTGCGATCTGCAAGAGGAGGGAGTATTACTTTTCCGTTTCTTTGCAACTCAAGAACATCAACATCAAATCTTCTTTGTAATCTACTATTTCTTACTGATTGGCCAACTAATTCAGAGGAAGAAGGAATGGTAACTTCTGTAAAATAAATATTCATATTACCATTTTTAATAAAATCTTTATTTCTTCCTCTATCAGGCAAAAGAACATCAGAGACTAAAATCATATATGTTGTGCCTATTAACCAAACTGGTATTCCTATTGAAGTCAAGCTAAATAATTCAAGAGACCCATAGCCTAATTGCTGACTAATATCACTAACTAGCAGATTTACTGAGCTCCCTAATAATGTAAGTGTTCCTCCTAATAGAGTCGCAAAAGACAAAGGTAAAAGAACTTTGGAAGGTGAAATATTTCGTCGTTCACACCAGCCTTCAATCAAAGGCAAAAGGGAGGCTACAACTGGTGTATTAGGAACAATCCCAGATATTGGAGCTATTAAAAAAGTTATAAGTAAAATTAATTTTCTAGGCGTTTTAATATTTTCAGAAGATATAAGCTCCCTTACTCTGTCCAACGCACCACTTTTAAATAATGCAGATGAAACTGCAAATAAACCCATCAAAGTTATTAAAGATGGGCTTCCAAATCCAGATAAGGCTTTTTCAGGGGTTAGAACTCCAGTAACAATAAATATTCCAACGCATAATAAACCAGTTAATTCAGGGGCTATAGTATTTCTTATAAATAAAATTAATGACAGAAATAAAACTAACACTGTGATTAGTGCATCTAAATTATTACTAAAAAAAGAAATCAGATTCATATCAAACTTATTTAACTCAATATACCTATAAACAATAGGCCAAAAAAGTTTAAACTTGTTTATGGTTTTTTATTAATAAAGTTATTTATAGTAGATTTTTTTTGAAATAACCAAGAAGCCGTAGATTTTAAGCTTTTACTAATATCAGGCATTTTTGAAGCATAAATCAATCTTCTTGCTTCAAATGCAAATTTACCCGATAAAGTTACACCTAAAGCAGAAATGGATGCTTCGCCAATTCCTAAACTAATCATTTCACCATTGTCCTCAAAATCAAAAGGTAGAAGCTCTTTTTCTTGAAAGAGTAATTCGATATTTTTAGCAAGATGATTTCCTTGTTGCATTGCAACTTGAGCGGTCAAAGGCAAATCCTCCATACCTTTAATGATTGAAATATCTCCAATAGCGAAAGAGTTTACACAATTTTCTATCTGAAAATTTTCATTCACGAGAATTCTTCCATCTTTTTGTGTGACTTGTTCGCCAATGTATGGAAGGTTAGGTTTAACGCCAGCAGTCCAGATCACAACATCTTGATCTAAGTCCTTAATCTCAGAACCATGCAAAATACAAATTTTTTGGTCAGAAATTTCTTGAACAGTTGAATTTAAAAGGACATTTATTTTTCTTCTTTCTAAGGCTTTCTCCGCTTCTTCTCGATTAAAAATCTTATTTCGACCTAAAATTTCATTAGACCTTTCAACAATACTTATATCAAATTTATTTTTATATACATCATTAATTTTGCATGCAATCTCTACTCCAGAAGGACCAGCTCCAATTACAAATAAATTTTTCTTTATTTTGTCATTCTGAATTCTTTGTAAAAACGACTTTAATTTTTTAAGATCATTTAAATTATTAAAAAAATAACAATTTTCATCTACGCCTTTCACTGAAAAATTACAAGATAAGGATCCTGTACAAAGAATTAAACATTCATAACCTATATTTAAATCATCACTAAATTCGAGAATCTTTTCATCAAATCTAATTTTAGTTAAACAATTTCTTAGAAAAGTAATCCCTAAATTTGAAAATATATTTGAAAATTCAGGAGCAGTCTCCCATAGTGATAATTCTTCGCTTAAAACTTCATACATTAAAGGTTTAAATATAAACTTTGCTTCAGAATCAACGACTAGGATTGGCAAAGAAGGATTAAGTCTTTTTAAGTTTGAAGCAACTGTCATGCCTCCAAAGCCTGCACCAACTATTACTATTGGTTTTTTTATTGATTTCATGAATGATATATTGTTAAACCTAAATGTATTATTAAATTAAACGAATAATATTCAAACTGAGCGAAATAACCTCTAATCCCTAACTACCTTTGATAATGATTGAGAAAACGCTAGAAAGTATTCAACTTGATTTAGAAGGGCATAATAAAAAATTAAAAGATATGACCCCCAAAGAAATAATATTATGGGGTTATAAAAACTTTGATAATCACTTTGCAATTACAACAAGCTTTGGGATACAGTCATCAGTTATTTTACATATGGTGCATCAACACTCATTACAAAAAAATATTAAGATTTTTTGGATAGATACAGGTTACTTACCCGAAGAGACTTATAAGTACGCAGAAAGACTAATTAATGATTTATCTCTAGAAATAGAGGTTTTACAAAGTGAATTATCTCCAGCAAGAATGGAATCCCTTTATGGAAAACTTTGGGAAACTAATAAATCTAGTGATTTAGATAAATATCATGACATAAGGAAAATCAAACCTTTAGAAAATGCTTTAGATAAACACGACATATTCTGCTGGGCTAGCGGTGTGAGATCGGAGCAAACGAATAATAGGAATAAAATGAATTTTGTTGACGTAATACGCAAAAGACTTTCTTTAAGGCCCTTACTCAATTGGAAAAACAAAGATATTTTCTATTACATGAAAGAAAATCAATTACCGTCACACCCACTTTTCTCAAAAGGTTATTCAACTGTTGGAGATTGGCATTCAAGTTCTCCTGAAAGTGTTGATAAAGAAGGCAGGTCAACAAGATTTGGCGGAATGAAGCAAGAATGTGGCATTCATACTGAAAATTAAATTTTTCTTTTAGGACTATGATCGATGATATTAATTTCCTTTTAGTTGGCAATAGCAGGCTTCACTGGGCAAAAACTTTACAACCAAAATATAAGTTTTTTCACACACAAAAAAATAACAATATGCCTCATAATATCGATTTTAATAATTTAATTTGGGCATCAGTAGGGAAATTACCAGATTTGTCTCTTAAGCAAGAAAATAGAATCTCAACTCAAGATATTAAATTAAAAAACCTTCCAGATCATTTTGGGGTTGATAGAGCTCTTGGTTGTTTGGAAGCTTTAAAAATAATAGAAAACCCATTCAGAAGAGAACTATTAATTGCAGATTTTGGAACAACTTTATCTATTACGAAATTAACTGCTCAAGGCTCTATTATCGGTGGGCAAATAACACCTGGTTTTCTTACACAGCTAAGATCTATGGAGAAATACACCGAGAATCTCAAAGCTCCTAAAAAGTATGATATTCCTGTTCAAGATTTTCTAATTAATACAGAAGATTCAATGTTAAAAGGAGTATCTAACTCTCTAATGGGTGTGATTAATTTATCATTTAACCCTTCTAAGGATATTTTGATTATGTGCGGAGGTGACTCTGAATTAATTGGTAGTCTATTAAAGCAAAAGAGAGAAGAAATTATTATCGCCCCAAATTTAGTTATGCAAGGTATGATCACACACTTCAATCATTAAAATATCTACCTTAATCCTAAATCTGAAATAATATGGTCTGCCATAATAGCTGCTTTAACCTTAAAGTAAATTTTTTCAACATTACCATCAACATCAATTAAAAAAGTATTTCTCATCATTCCCATATATTCCTTACCCATAAATTTTTTGAGGCCATAACTATCATAATCAGAAGAGGTTTTATAAGGTTCAGGGTCAGTTAAGAGAACAAAAGGCAAGTCAAATTTTTCAATGAATTTCTGATGTGAAGCAGAGCTATCTTTACTAATTCCCAGAACTACAAAGTTATTTTGCTTAAGTAAATCCCAATTTTCTTTAAAATTACAAGCCTCTTTAGTACATCCTGGAGTATTATCTTTTGGATAAAAATATAGTATTATTCTTTTACCTTTAAAATCTTTTAAAGATACATCTTTTTCAGAAGAGTCTTTTAAATTAAATTCTGGTGCTTTATCACCAACCTTAAGAGCCATTGACATTATTAAATAACTATGAATATAAAATACCAAAAATCTGGTTTCATGAGATAAAAGGTGTACAAGATGTCGCAACACTGAAAGAACTTGAAATCGCAAATAAGCTTTCTAGACATCGAGCAAATATTTTTTTAGAAAGCAGAGCTTATATAAGACAATGTCTAGGAAATCTTTTCAAGATAAATCCATTAGAGGTACCCATAATTGCAAATCCAGGAGAACCTCCTGAATTGCCAAAAGGGATGGGGTATTGTAGTTTTAGTCATTGCAATGATGCGATTATATTAGTTTGGCATGAAAAAAAAATTGGAATTGATATTGAGAGACTTGATAGAGATTTCAATTATGCAAAATTAGCGAAAAAATATTTCTTCAAATTAAATAGTTCAAATACTACGAGCGAATCAAATAAAAACAGCATTTTAAATCAATGGTGTGCTATTGAAGCTGCTATAAAATGGGATCATGGTAAGTTAGCTAAAGACATAAAGGAGTGGCAATATTCTGAAAATGACAGAATACTATTTCACAAAAAAAAGAAACTGAAGTTGCAATTTAAACAATTCAACTTAGATAAATGGACTA
>QCUF01000019.1 GCA_003210825.1 Prochlorococcus sp. AG-676-P15-1
ATTCTTTTTGTGGTCAATATTTCTTTATAAATAAAAGGCCACAAATCGTTGGTAAAAGGCCCTAAATCTTGAATGATTTCCCAAGTTTTAACCATTGCTTCTAGAGAAGATTTTGGTAATGGTCCTTGACCTCCATAATTGAAGTAATATTTGTTTTTTAATGCGGGTATTTGATCTCTTAAATTAATTGTCATTCAAATTTTTAAATTTAATTTCTTGAGAAGGGCTAAATATTCCCTACTAAAGTAACTGTTCTAAATTCAATATCTTCAATAACTTTCCAAGGTTCATTACTTCTCTCAGCGAATTCTAAGTTTTTAAAACCTAGATCTTTAAAATCATTTAGGAATTCTGGCTCATACCATGCTCCACTAATACATCCTGTCCATAGATCATGATCATTTTGTAATCTTAAAGGAACTTTTTTACTTGAGACAATATCGCTAATGGCTATTCTTCCGTTACCTTTAAGAACTCTTTTTATATTTCTTAAAAGATTATTTCTAGATTCAGGATTTACTAAATTTAAAACACAATTACTTAAAATAATATCAATTGATTTATCTGCAATTAATGGATTTAAATCTTTATTTAATTCATCGAGATTTTCAATTGACCCCTCAAGAAATTCTGTATTGCTAAAACCTATCTTTTCTGAAAATTTTTTGGAAGCAGATCTTGATAATGTAAGCATATCAGGATTTTGATCAACCCCAATTACTTTCCCCTCTTCCCCAACAATTTGAGAACAAATAAAGGCATTTTTGCCGCTACCACTACCAAGATCTAAAACAATATCATTCTTCTGAACATATTTTGTTGGATCACCACATCCATAATCCCTTTCAATAACTTCTTCAGGAATTGCTTTAAGTAAAACAGGATTAAAACCAACAGGTGTACAAAGACAACTCTCTTTTTCTAATGCAGCAGAACCATACCTTTCTTGAATAGCATCTTTAAGATCAAGATCTTTCAAATTTTTATTTGACTCATCACTATTGCAGCAATCGTTAGGCATAAAGGTAATTCTAAGTCTTAACAAATATAGCCAAAAAAAAACCCCTAAGAAGGGGTTGTTTCTTTTGAAATTAAATTATTTAGTGTAATTAGCACCTCTGTAATTTAATTCAGCTTTTTCGTTACTTGAAGAAGCGTCATCCATTCTGTTGGTGTATACGGTTCTTCTGTAGGTAAGTTCAACAGGTTGCTTGTTAGCAGCCTTTTTGTTTTGAACGTAATTTTTACCTCTGTAAGTTAAAGTAGTCATGTTTCGATGTGACAAAACGGCCATCCCCCGTTCCCTGGTATGACTCGAACTGCGCCCTCTAATGAAGGTGAACGAAATGTAGCAACAGCTACCTTTTAATTATAAACCTATTTTTGTATTGGTGTCCAGATATTACGGATAGAAATAATTTTTTAATTTTTTTTTAATTATTATCTTAAGTAAATTTTGGTGTGATTTATATCTAAAAGGGATTAGGTTTATATTTAATTTCCGCTTTACTAATTCATTTAAATTTATGACAGGGTTTTTATATTTTTTGGGAAATACTTTGAGATGGCCCGCTTTAAAACCAAAAGAATTTTTTTCTTTACATGCATACTTTACTATTATTTATTTGATAACTTTTACATTAAGTAAAAATGAAGTTAATCAGTCTAATTTAGTATTTACGTTAGGAATTCTTGCTCCTCTTTTAATAGCTATAGGTCAAGGACTTCCTATAAATTGCTTAGATTTTAAATCATCATTAACTAAGGAATTAAGCAAAGAGTCGTAAAAATTTTTTAAAAAATAGCTCACAAAACTTGGACTACTTCACTAATTTCAGGAATCATTTCTTTTAGTTTTCTTTCTATTCCCATTTTTAATGTCATGGTACTGCTTGGGCAGCTTCCACATGCTCCTTGAAGTCTTACTTTAACAATGGGACCATCAATTTCTGCTATTTCTACATTCCCTCCATCTGATATTAAGAAAGGTCTTAGTTCATCTAAAACCGTTTCTACATTTTCATTTGTAAGTGGTAATGTTTCAGTACTCATAATTTTAAATTAACTTTATAATAAGCCTAGAAAGAAATGCGATTAATTGCAAAAAAAATAATTTTTCTGTTGTGACTTCTAAAAACATTTCAAATAAAAATAATAGTTATGATGCGATATTGGTAGGGGCAGGAATAATGAGCGGAACACTTGCGTTATTAATTACAGAAATTTTACCTTCAATAAAAATACATATTATAGAAAAGTTAAATAAACCAGGTAGTGAAAGTACTGGTGCATTTAATAATGCAGGAACTGGTCATGCTGCAAATTGCGAATTAAATTACACACCAGTAGATGTAAATGGAGATTTACAAATAGATAAAGCCCTTTCTATAAATCGTTCCTTTGAAAATTCAATGTCTTTATGGGCCTCATTGTATGCAACTGGGAAAATAGATATTAAAAAATTTTTAAAATTTATTCCTCATATAAGTTTTGTCACAGGGACTGAAAATATTTCTTTTTTAAAAAAAAGATTTAAAGCAATGTCTGAATATCCAGAGTTTGCAGACATGGAATTTTCATCATCTTTTAATCAAATAAAATCATGGGCACCACTTATTACTAAAAGTAGAAATCCATTAGATAAAGTTGCAGCTACTCGAATAAAAAGAGGAACAGATATCAATTTTGAGGCTTTAACAAGAGAATATCTAACTTATATTTCTAAGAATAAAAATGTTGAAATTAGTTATAATACAGAATTAATAGATTTAAAGAAAACAGATAAAAAACAATGGAAACTAAAAGTTCGTTCACTAGGTAGAGTAGTTTCACTGAATACTTCATATGTTTTCCTTGGAGCTGGTGGCAAAACAATAAACTTTTTGCAAAAATCTAAAATTCCAGAAGCTAAAATATATGGTGGATTTCCTGTTAGTGGAAAATGGCTTATTTGTGATGAAAAGTCTTTAACGGAAAAACATGATGCAAAAGTCTATGGGAAAGCAGATATAGGATCACCTCCAATGTCAGTACCGCATTTAGATACAAGATGGATTGAAGGCAAAAAATTTCTTCTCTATGGCCCTTTTGCTGGTTTCACTACTAAATTTTTAAAAAAAGGCTCTTATCTTGATTTATTTAGTTCAATTAAAAAAAATAATTTATTCTCTATGCTTGATGTTGGGATTAAGAATAACGAATTAATTAATTATCTTTTTTCACAATCTCTTAAGAGTCATAATTCTCGAGTTGAAAACTTGAGGAATATGATGCCATCAGCTGAGCCTTCGAATTGGTATTTAGAGAATGCTGGGCAAAGAGTTCAAATAATCAAAAAAACAAAAGATGGAGGTTCTTTGCAATTTGGCACGGAAATTGTCAACTCTGCAGATGGCTCACTTTCTGCTTTATTAGGTGCTTCTCCTGGAGCTAGTACAGCAGTTTCGATAATGATTGAGGTTTTAAAAAAATCTTGCCTTTTTAATGCTGATAAATTTGATCTTGAGAAAAAGTTAAGTAATCTTCTTTATGAATCTGAATTAAAAAATGAAAGTGATAATAATTTTTTAGAAATTATTAAAAAAAGAAATAATTCTGTTTTAGGTTTCCATCCATAATCTTAATTGGCTATCATAAATTAAAAGAAAAAATATAGGAATTGTTCTTTAATTTATATGACTGATATATCTGTTTCAAAAATTAGAAATTTTTGCATAATAGCTCATATTGATCATGGTAAATCTACTCTCGCGGATAGGTTGCTTCAAGATACTGGAACTGTTAAGCAAAGAGATATGCAAGATCAGTTTTTGGATAGTATGGATCTTGAAAGAGAAAGGGGTATAACAATCAAATTACAGGCTGCAAGAATGAAATATAAAGCAGAAGACTCGCAAGAATATATTTTAAATTTAATTGACACACCAGGACATGTTGATTTTTCTTATGAAGTAAGTAGATCTTTGCAGGCTTGTGAAGGTGCTTTATTAGTTGTTGATGCAAGTCAAGGAGTAGAAGCACAAACTTTAGCCAATGTTTATCTTGCCCTTGAAAATAATTTAGAAATAATTCCTGTCTTAAACAAAGTTGATTTGCCTGGTGCTGATGCTGAAAAAATAAAGCAAGAAATTGAAGAGATTATTGGATTAGACACATCTAATGCAATAAATTGTTCTGCTAAAACTGGAGAAGGTATAGAAGATATATTAGAAGCAGTTGTGAGTAGAATTCCTCATCCTAAAGATGAAGTGAAATCTCCTACCAAGGCGCTTATTTTCGACTCTTATTATGATCCCTATAGAGGTGTAATTGTTTACTTCAGAGTAATAGCTGGATCAATTAATAAAAAGGACAAGATCTTACTTATGGCAAGTAAGAAAAACTATGAGTTAGATGAAATTGGAATAATGGCTCCTGATGAGAAGCAAGTTAATGAACTTCATGCGGGAGAAGTTGGTTATCTGGCTGCATCTATTAAGTCAGTCGCTGATGCAAGAGTGGGAGATACAATTACACTATTTAATGCTCCTGCTAAAGACCCTCTCCCTGGATATAAAACAGCCAATCCTATGGTGTTTTGTGGATTATTTCCAACTGATGCAGATCAATATCCAGATTTAAGAGAGTCTTTAGAAAAACTGCAATTATCTGATGCAGCGCTTAAATACGAACCCGAGACAAGTAGTGCTATGGGATTCGGCTTTAGATGTGGATTTTTAGGACTTCTTCATATGGAAATTGTTCAGGAAAGATTGGAGAGGGAATATGATCTGGATTTGATAGTAACTGCGCCTTCAGTAATATATAAAGTTAATTTGAATGATCAGGAAGAAATATTAATTGATAACCCTTCTACAATCCCAGATCCTCAATCAAGAGAATCAATAGAAGAACCCTATGTAAAAATGGAAATTTATTCACCCAATGAATTTAACGGTACGCTAATGGGTTTATGCCAAGAAAGAAGAGGTGTTTTTATTGATATGAAATATATCACTACAGATAGAGTGACTTTGATTTACGAAATACCATTAGCAGAAGTCGTTACTGACTTTTTTGATCAAATGAAAAGTAGAACTCAAGGATATGCATCAATGGAATACCATTTGATAGGATATAGAAAAAATGATCTCGTTAGGTTAGATGTTCTTATAAATTCTGAAAGAGCTGATCCTTTAACTTCTATCGTTCATAAAGATAAGGCCTATGGAATTGGTAGGGGCTTAGTAGAGAAATTAAAGGAGCTAATACCAAAACAACAATTTAAAATACCAATTCAGGCTTCAATAGGCAGCCGTATTATTGCAAGCGAAAGTATTAGCGCATTAAGAAAAGATGTCCTTTCTAAGTGCTACGGGGGAGATATATCTAGAAAAAAGAAACTTTTGAAGAAGCAAGCTAAAGGCAAAAAGAGGATGAAGGCAATGGGTAAAGTTGATGTACCTCAAGAAGCTTTTATGGCAGTTCTGAAATTAAATCAGTAATTAATTTCAAATTAAAAACTAAAAGCTATTTAATCTTTGAAACAATAGGTATATTTTAGTTGATTCGAATAATCATAAATTTGTGAATTCAAACTCATCAAATCAAGTTGCTCAAAATATTAGAAAGACTGGTTTTTTAATTGTACTTTCATATCTTTTAATAGTATTAATTATGAAAGTATTAGAGGCTAATAACTTTTTTGGTTATTCTTTATCATCATTTAGTAATGATATTTTTGCACCACCTTCCTTAAAACATTTATGTGGAACAGATAGATTAGGAAGGGATGTTTGTTTAAGAACTTTACAAGGGTCATCTATAGCTATTGAAGTTGTATTCCTTGCAATTTTCTTTGCTTTAATTTTAGGCCTTCCATTAGGGTTATTGAGTGGATATTTTGGAGGGATCCTTGATAAATGCTTATCACTTGTAATGGATACTATTTTTTCAATTCCTGTTATTTTGCTCTCAGTAGTAGTAGCTTTTGTACTTGGTAAAGGGATTATTAATGCCTCTATAGCCCTATGTATAGTTTATTCTCCTCAATATTTTAGATTAATCAGAAATCAAACAATGTTAATAAAATCAGAGACATATGTTGAAGCTGCAAGGGTTTCGGGGGCTGATGTTAAAACTATAATTTTTAAATATATACTTCCAAATGTAATAACCCCTTTACCTATTCTCCTTACTTTAAATGCTGCTGATGCTGTTTTGGTATTAGGAAGTTTGGGCTTTTTAGGGTTAGGAGTTCCTGCAAATGTTCCAGAATGGGGAAGTGATCTTAATCTTGCGCTTGCTGCTATACCAACTGGTATTTGGTGGACTGCATTATTCCCTGGATTAGCAATGTTTTTTTTAGTCTTAGGTCTTTCTTTTATAGGAGAAGAACTAGAAAATATTTTTGAGAATTGAAAGTTAATTTTAATATTTTTTAGTTATTAACAACTTCATTAATTTCTCCATACTGATTCATCTTTGGATATTTATTTCCAGACTTTCTGTATATAGAAGCTAACTCAGGATAACTCCATTCAAATAATGTTTTTTCGTATTCCTCTGCACTTAAACCTTCTCCTTTAAGAGGAAGTAAACTCTTACTTTCTCTTTGTCGAATAGCTTCAAAAAGTAAAATAGAAGCTGCTACTGAAACATTCAAAGATTGAACCATTCCTGACATTGGAATGAAGATTGATTCATCAACTTTTGAAATTAGTTGATCACTTAAACCCCACTTTTCTGCTCCTAAAACAAAACAAGTATTTTCTGAATAGTTAAAATTCCTGTAATCAGTTGATTTCTCATTTAGTGTTGTTCCATATAATTTAAAACCTTTCTTTTTTAGTTCAGATACTGCAGAAATTGTTGTCTCATGATTATTTAATTTGACCCATTTTTGACTGCCTTGAGCTGTACTGTTAAAAGTTTTAACTTTATCTTTTTCACTAATAAAATTCGCTTCAAAAACTCCCGCCGCATCACATGTTCTTAATATAGCAGATAAATTGTGTGGCTTATTTACTGCCTCTACCAGAACCGTTAAGTTTTTCATTCTGCAATTTAAAACATTTTTTATTCGCTCAAATCTTCTTGGCAAAATTGACATCTTAAAAATGTTTAAAGTTAATTTAATTATATTCGTTCCAAAAAATATAATTTAAAATATAAATTTTTTAAAGTTTTAAATGATTAATTTTATATTACTTCAAATTCAATCTATAGATTAATTAATCGGTTATTTAGTTTATAATATTTTAGTAATTTAGACGAGATTAAATGGCTTACATTGAATGGGATTACACGGTTATAACGAGTATGGTGGAAGCACAGGGCTGGACGTTACCAGAGAATGAATCAAAAGAATGGAAACAATTCAACGATGAACTTGGAGAGAAGATGAGAGGAGTTGGAATTGTGTTCGAAAAATATTGTAAATTCACTCCAGATATTGGAGAAGGAGTTCATCTTTTAGACGATTAAAAATTTAAACCATTGATGTATCCCTTAATCAATGGTTATTAATTTATACATTAGGAAAATTTTGATTGAATTAGAGAAAGAAATTATTAAGGCATTATAAAGCTTCTTTTGAAAATCTATCAGTAACGTTCGTAAAAATTTTTTAATTTTTAATTGTCCACAAAAAAGTTATTTAAATTTTATATTTAAATAAAAAGGTAAGATGCAAAATAAATTAATCTTTTTATTCGATGGTGGTTGTCCATTATGTCTTAGAGAAACTAATTTCTTAAAAAGCAAAGACGAGTTAAATAAAATTGACTTTGTTGATATCAACAATATTAATTATAATCCTAGTCTTTTTAGGGACATCTCATATGCAGAAGCGATGTCAAATCTTCATGGGATTTTAGAAAATGGAAATATTATCAAAGGGTTAGACGTATTAGCATATTCATATGAATTAATAGGGTTAGGGTGGGTTTACTACCCTTTAAAAATAGAATTCTTTGCGCCGGTTTTGAGGTTATTTTACAAATATTGGGCAAAAAACAGACTTAAAATTACTGGTAGATCAAATATTGAAAAACTATGTACTTCTGAATGTAAGCAATAAAAATGGAAATTATTGACATAGATAGATTAATCGAGATGTGTTGGGAAGATAGAACTCCTTTTGAAGCGATAGAGTATCAATTTGGTTTAAAAGAAGAAGATGCTATTAAAATAATGAGAAACAATCTTAAGCCAAAATCATTTAAAGTTTGGAGAAAAAGAGTTTCTGGAAGAAAAACAAAACATATGGAACTTAAAGATTCAACAAGATTTAAATCTACTCATAAAAGAAAATTTTAAATTTTGAGAATCCTACCAAGCAAAATATGTCCCGTTTGCAACAGGCCATTTAATTGGCGCAAAAAATGGAAAGATTGTTGGAAGGAAGTTAAATACTGTTCTAATAGATGCAGAAATAGGAAGTCATTATTATGAATCAGATATCGATCATATTTCCAAATCAACTTTTTAGAGAAAGCTCACTCTTGAAGTTAAGTTGTGAAATTTTGATTATTGAAGATTCATTATTTTTTGGTAATGATAAATTTCAAAAGTCAATTAACCACAAAAATAAATTAATTTTCCATAAAGCTTCAATGCTTGCATATAAAAAATATCTGCAAAATTCAGGATTTAAAGTTATTTATATTGAGAATAAAAATAATCTTTCCACCGTAGAGTATTTATCAAAATATTTGCAAGGAAAATATCAAAAGATAAATATTATAAATCCTCATGATTTTTTAATTATGAAGAGGATAAATAGATTTGTTGAAGCCAACAATCTTAAATTACAAGTTTTCCAATCCCCAATGTTTGTAACTAATGAAGACTTACGAAAGTCTTTTAAATCTAATTCCAAAAAACCTTTGATGGGTAGATTTTATGAGAATCAAAGAAGAAGTCAAAATATATTATTGAATCCTGATGGCTCACCTCAAGGAGGTAAATGGAGTTTTGATGAATTAAATAGAAAAAAATTACCCAAGAATATAAACATTCCTGAAATCCCAAAATTTCCAAAAAATCAATTTGTAATTCATGCTGAAAAGATAATTTCTAATTTACAAATTGAGTTTATTGGTGAAAGTAATTATTTTATATATCCAACTACTTTCGAAGAAGCTGATAGTTGGCTTCATGATTTTTTCGAAAATAGATTTTCTTTATTTGGCGATTATGAAGATGCAATTAGTAAGGAAAAAGTATTTTTATGGCATAGTTTACTTTCCCCTCTTTTAAATAGCGGTTTATTGACTGCAAAAGAAGTTATTGATAAGGCATTAAATTATGGTGAAAAAAATAAAGTTCCTATTAACTCTTTAGAAGGTTTTATTCGTCAAATAGTTGGATGGAGAGAATTTATTTGCTTAGTTTATGAAAAATATGGTACCCAAATGCGTACTACTAATTTTTGGAATTTTGATAATAAGCCTATGCCTGAGTGTTTTTATAAGGGAACCACAGGAATCGATCCAGTAGATATCGTCATAAATAATATTATTAAATACGGTTATTGCCATCATATTGAGAGGCTTATGATAATAGGTAACTTTATGCTTTTATGTCGTATACATCCTGATCATGTTTATAAATGGTTTATGGAAATGTTTATAGATTCTTATGATTGGGTAATGGTCCCTAATGTTTATGGAATGAGTCAGTTTAGCGATGGAGGGATCTTTTCAACAAAACCTTATATTTCTAGCTCAAATTATGTGAAAAAAATGTCTGATTATAAAAGTGGTCCTTGGTGTTCAATCTGGGATGGTTTGTTTTGGAAATTTATAAAAGATAATGAAACTTATTTTAGAAAACAATATAGACTTGCAATGTTAACGAGAAATTTAGATAAAATGAGTGACGAAAAGCTAAATGGTCATTTAAGAATAGCTGAGGAATTTATTAGTAATCTTTATTAAATTAAAAACTAAATTTAAAGTCAATTTTAAAACTTAAGAGAATCTAATGATATTAATAAATATTAAAGACACATGCTAGATTAATACTTTAATAGATCATTAATTAATCTAAAATAAATTTAACTCGGTGCAAAATTTATTCTTTTGTTTACTTTTTTTGAAATTTAGATTGGATAACTAATTCGTATTTGAAATTAAGTGCTCTAAAAGAATTAATTCCTTTCGTAGCCAGAGAGGTTATTGATTTAGAAAAAATAAATGGGGACTCACTTTTAACCTCTTTAACTTTTGTTCTAATTACAAATGAAAAAAAATAAAAAAAATAAATTATTTTTAAGAGAAAAAGTCCATTCTCTTAACATCTATATATTTTTGGGATTCAATTTAACCTTAGTTAGTGTTCTTGGTTTTATTTGGTTTAATACTTCAATTAATAGCTAAGAACAATATTCATAATTAATAGTATATTTAGCATATATTACTAAACAAGATTTTATACATTGATTAAAGGGTACCTTCAAAGAAAAGCATCTTGGGAAATACTATTAAAAGTAAGTTCAGGAATTTATTCAGATCATGCTCTAGAAAAGGTACTAAAAAATTATGAGTTCAATTCATTAGATATAGCATTCATAACGGAATTATCTTTTGGATGTATTAGGTATAGAAAATTCCTTGATCTTTGGATAGACCATACATCAAAACTTTCTCATACTAAGCAACCACCAAAACTAAGATGGCTTTTACATATAGGTTTATATCAATTATTAAAAATGGATAAAATTCCATTTTCTGCAGCTATTTCTTCAACTGTAGAAGTTGCAAAGAAAACTGATTTAAAAGGTTTGGCTGGAACTGTAAATGCAATATTACGAAATACCGTTAGACATATAGAAAAAGAACATGTCCCCAAAATATCCTCAGATGAAATAGAGAGATTGTCTTCTCTTGAGTCATTACCAATATGGCTTGTAAAAGAAATTGTTAATTGGGTAGGAATAAAAGAAGCTAAAAATATCGCCAAGGCATTTAATAAAAAACCTTCAATTGATTTGCGAATTAATTCTCTTAAAACTGACTTAAATAAATTTTTGAATGAACTTGCTGAATGTAATATTAATGCTACCGCAATCAGTCAATTAAAAAATGGTATCGCTTTAAATTCTAATCCAAGGTCTATTAAAAAACTCCCTGGCTACAGCGATGGGCTTTGGGTAGTCCAAGATAGATCTTCTCAATGGGTCGCTCCTCTTTTAAATCCAATGAAAGGGGAAAAGATTTTAGATGCCTGCTCTGCCCCAGGAAGTAAAACAACTCATTTAGCTCAGTTAGCTAATGACGATGCTGAAATCTTAGCTGTTGATAGATCAGAAAAAAGATTGAAAATACTTAAATCAAATTTGGAAAGATTAAATATAAAAAGTGTTAAAACTTTGAAAGCTGATGCTACTAATTTAGTTGATATTCAACCAAATCTTATCTCTTATTTTGATAAAATCTTAATTGATGCTCCATGTTCAGGGATTGGAACCTTAGCAAGAAATCCTGATTCAAGATGGTCTTTAAGTAAGGATAAAATAAATCAATTAATTCTTTTACAAGAAAGATTATTAGAAAGCATTTTACCTCTTTTAAAAAGAAATGGAACTTTAGTTTATTCAACTTGTACAATATGTCCTGAAGAAAATAATTTTCTAATTAAAAGATTTTTGGCAAAAAATAAGGAAATTAAATTAGATAGTGAAAAACAAATCTTACCGAAATTTGATGAACCAGGAGATGGATTTTATGCAGCAAAAATTTCTTATAAATAAAAAATAAAGTATTTTATTATTAAATCTCTAAATCATATATTTTACTTATGAACTTTTTCCAAAAATAAGCTGCATTACCGCTAGATAACTTAGTTTCTTTATTTTCGTCAAAACCTATCCAAACTCCGGTAGTAAGATTATTAATTGAACCAATAAACCAAAGATCCC
This sequence comes from Prochlorococcus sp. AG-676-P15-1, assembly GCA_003210825.1. Classification (GTDB taxonomy): domain Bacteria; phylum Cyanobacteriota; class Cyanobacteriia; order PCC-6307; family Cyanobiaceae; genus Prochlorococcus_A. The sequence goes on from QCUF01000019.1 coordinate 11,903, forward strand.
TGTTCCCGTCAGAAGTTCCTGTCTTGCCATATACTCTTTCTCCTTTAATTGAGGCTGCTATCGAAGTACCTTCCGAAACTGATTTTTCAAGTAGAGTATTTAGGCTTTTGTTTACTTCGGAATCTAATATCTTCTCATGAATAAATTTATTTTCCCAAATTAATTCATAATTATTTGATTCTATTTTTTCAAGAATGCTTGGCTTATATAGATTTCCATTGCTATTCAGAGTTGCATAGGCATTTGTAATATTTAGGAGGCTATCTCCATAAGATCCGATAGCTAATGGTAGAAATTCTTCAAGCGGTTGTTCATACCCTAGGCCAAATAAATTAGCTAAATTTATAATTTTTTTAAGACCTATATTACTAGAAATTTTTAGAGGAACTATATTTGAAGAGGTTTTAAAAGAATCTATTAAAGATATCTTACCTCGATAAATTTCAGAAAAATTTTTGGGACAATAGTCTTCCCAGCACTTAGGTAAATCTTCGAATTTATCTCTTAATTTTATACCTTCTTTTAATGCTGCAGTATATGGAATAATTTTAAAAGTTGAACCTAAAGGCCTTATGGCTGAGGTAACTCTATTAAATTCGTTTATTGTTGGATTCTTACTAGTTATCATTGTTCGAATTAAACCGCTATTGGATTCTATTGATAACAATGCTGTTTCAATATTATTAGGCCCTATAGACTTAGAAATTTTTTGTCCTATTTCCTGCCAATCTTTATTGATGCTCGATTTTATTCGTAAAAATTTGTACTTTTTATGATTTTTGATTTTGTTATTTGTTTCCTTGAGGATGAAATTTACTAATAAATTATCTTTAGAATCTTTATTATTTATTGAATAATTTAAATTAACTTTTTCCTTTAAGGCTTCATTTCTCTCGTCTAAAGATATGTAGCCATCAATATACATATCTTTTAAAATTTTATTTCTTTTTTTAATAGCTAAATCGATATTTTCATAAGGCGAATAAATCGAGGGAGCAGGTGCTAATCCAGCTACTAAGGCAACCTCAGATAATGATAATTCCGTTATAAGTTTTCCAAAATAAACTTGGGAGGCTTCATTAATACCATAAGCTCCCGATCCTAAGTAAATATTATTTAAATATAACTTTAAAATTTGATTTTTACTGAATTTCAAGTCTAAAACTAAGGAAATTATTATTTCTTTAATTTTTCTTTGAAAACTTAAATCATTATTTAAGAAAATTAATCTTGCTACTTGCTGAGTAATAGTGCTTCCACCCTCTTTAAAGTATCCGCTCTGAATATTACTAATAAAGGCTCTTGATAAACCTATTAAGTCAATTCCATTATGGTTAAAAAATCTTTTATCCTCACCCGAGATAAAAGAATACTTTAGAAAAAATGGTATCGCATTTGCATTATCAAGAACATCGAATTTTCGACTTAATTTTCTTAATGTTTTATTATCAGAAGAGAATATTTCATAAGAATAGGGTATTGATTTTGAAGTATTGATTTTAAGTGGGTCAAAATTTAAAGTAATCCTAATTAAATTAAGTATGGGGAAAAATATCAGAAAGAAAATAAATATCGATGAGCTAAAAATAAAATATTTATATTTTATTTCATTCACTTTAAGCTACTAAAAAACTATGTCCTATTGCTAAAGCGGTTACTAACATTCCAGTTATAAGAAATGGCTGAGCACTTGCCTGGTATTTGACATCAAATTTTAACGGGTCTCTTAGTAACCACATATCTTGAAATGTAATTTGAGGAATTACCAGTAAAACTAAAATTACTGATGCTAAATGTTGTCCAATAACAATTAATACGATAACCATTGCTAATTGAAAAATATCAATGAGACCAGCACTTATTCTACTAGCCTTTTTAATTCCAAATATTACAGGTAACGAATTTAATCCTAGTTTTGAATCCCCTTCAACACTTTTGAAATCATTTATAACTGCTATTCCTAGTCCAGAAAGACTATAAGCAAGAGTTAGTAATGCTGTAACAATAGTTAATTTCCCAAATAAGGCTTGTCCTGCCCACCATGGGAGAGCTATATATGAAGCTCCTAAAGCATAATTTCCTAGCCATCCATTTTGCTTCAATTTTAAAGGAGGAGCAGAATAGATATAACTTACTAAAGACCCACCTAAAGCCAGAAGAAAGACAGAGGGGAAACTATGTTTTGCATATAAATCTAATAAAAAAGAGACTACTAAACCAGCAATAAGTAATACCCAAATTTGTATTTTTACTTCCTTAATCGAAATCTTTCCAGAAGGTATTGGTCTATTAGGTTCATTAATAGCGTCAATTTCTCTATCAAAAAAATCATTAATAGTTTGGGTATAACCTGCTAAAAGTGGTCCGCTCATGAGCATGCATGCTAGTGAGGCTAAAACATTACTTATTGTCCACTGAAAATTTCCGCTTGCCGCAGCTCCACAGATTACTCCCCATATCAAGGGGATCCATGTGATTGGCTTCATTAATTGTATACGTAGTTTCCAAATACTCGAAGTCTCTGAAGCCCCTTTAATTCCTAATAATTGTTTTGGATCATTCACTTTTAATATTTAACCTTTCTCAATTTCTTCAGGGAAAAACCAATTTTCCTCTCCGTTTTGTAATTTAACAGTAATACCAATACTTCTACCATCGGTCATTTTATATCCAGTTGTTACAACTCTTGGGTTTGATGATATCTGATCAATTAGCTTTGCAGGTAATCTATCTTTAACTTTGTTAATGTTAATTTTAACTTTACTACCAATTTTGGGTAATAATTTTGTTTCAGCCATAAGAGGTAAAATGGAAGCTATTATGCAAGATTAACAGCCTTTGGACAATTTTTATTAAAATGGTAGCTCTTCGTTTAATTCCTTGTTTAGATGTAGCTAATGGAAGGGTAGTTAAAGGTGTTAATTTTGTAAACCTTAGAGACTCTGGTGACCCTGTCGAATTAGCTTGTAAATACTCAGAAGCAGGAGCGGATGAATTAGTATTTTTAGATATAAGAGCTAGTGTGGAAAATAGAAAAACATTAGTTGACCTTGTTTCTAGAACAGCGAAATCAGTTAAAATTCCATTTACTGTTGGTGGTGGCATAAATTCGATCAACTCAATTAATGATCTTTTAAGAGCAGGAGCAGATAAAGTAAGTTTAAATTCTTCTGCAGTAAAAAATCCAGACATAATCTCCAAAAGCTCAACAAATTTTGGAACACAATGTATAGTGATTGCTATTGATGCAAGAAAAAAAATTAATAAATATAATGAATGGGAAGTATATGTTAAGGGTGGACGAGAGAATACTGGTTTAGATGTAATAAGTTGGGCAAAAAAAGTTGAGGAATTAGGTGCTGGAGAAATTTTATTAACTTCAATGGATGGTGATGGGACACAAAATGGATACGACTTATTATTGACTCAAACAGTTGCAAATGCAGTTAATATTCCTGTAATTGCTTCTGGGGGTGCAGGTTCAGTAGAAGATATTTATGATGTTTTTACCAAAGGTAAAGCCTCTGCAGCACTTTTAGCATCTTTACTTCATGATAAAAAACTTACTATAGATGAAATAAAATCTTTTCTTATTGAAAAGAAACTACCAATGAGACCTAATTAAAAAAAATAATTTATCATTAATTAAAAATATTTAAATATGCGATATAAAAAAACTAATGAGGTTAAAAGTATTTTTAATAATATTTCTTGTAGTTATGACTTTTTAAATAGTTTGCTTAGTCTGGGATTACACAAATATTGGAAAAAGACATTAGTTGATTTATTAAAACCAATTAATGGGGAAAATTGGGCTGATTTATGTTGTGGAACTGGGGATCTATCATTTTTAATTTTTAAAAAAGTTAGGCCCAATGGAAGTGTTACTGGAATAGATAGTGCAAAAGAAATTTTAAATATTGCAAAGGAAAAGTCGAAATTGATTGAAAATAAATTTATCTCTTGGGAGATGCAAGATATCTTAGAAATAGATGAAGATTTAAAAAATTATGATGGAATTTGTATGTCTTATGGTTTAAGAAATTTAGTCAATGTAGAGGAAGGACTAAAAAAAGTCTTTAATCTTTTAAGTGATACGGGTAGAGCTGGGTTTCTTGACTTTAATCATTCTAAATTTAATTCCATAGCTGATTTGTTTCAAAAAATATATTTAAGATTTGTTGTGGTCCCAATTTCAAAAATTTTTAGATTAAGTAAAGAATATTCTTATATTGAAAAAAGTATAAAAAATTTTCCAAAAGGAAACGAACTTATGCTAATTGCAAAAGGAGTAGGGTTTAAGAAAGTTGAATATAGGACTATTTTTTTCAATCAAATGGGATTATTAATATTAGAAAAATAAAATTCATCTTAATTATTTTTTCTCCAACAAAAAGTACATTTTCCCCATCTTGATATCTCACCTTCTGGTGCAGGACTATTGCATATTTTGCAAATAACCATATTATTATTCTTTATTCTGCTCGGATGATTTTCCCAGACTGTTTTTGCATTAATCTCTTTTTTATCTAAGCTTTTGACTTCATAATTTTGAATTATCTTTATTTCATTTAAATTTATTCCAAATCCGCTAATACTCTCCTTTAATCTATGTTTGTTATAAATTAGTGCCTGCCTCCATTGTGGATGATTTACAGCAATAATAAGAGTCTTCTGTTCAATTTTTAAGGGCTTACATGCTTTAGATAATTCAAGACCAATTAACTTTTCCCAATTCTCATTTAGTTTGGATAGTTTATCTAAGTCTTTCCATGATTTTTTGAAATTATCAATACAATTTCGCATTGATGATGGATATCTTTTATTCAATATTGGTAAATATCTTTTATTCAATTGATATAATTAAAGTTATAAGAGTTAAGATAATTTAATCTTGTCAAGATTGCCTGTTTTTTATATTAAGGATTTGTGAAAGTTTTAGGATCAGTAGCTAAGACCACATATTACTACAAAAAAATCCAGGGAGTTTGTCCTAATTGGAAACTTCAATACAAATTAAAATGTAAAAGTACTGAATACGAACTAACAAATTGGCTCCAAGATTCTCCCATCAAAAGATATAAACCAAGAGCAATAGTAGCTAAAGAACAATTCTTAGGAACAGGTCAGAATTCAAGACGATGGATTTCTCCTAAAGGAGGAATATGGCTAAGTGCGGCTTATCCAATTTTTACCTCAAAATTTTCAAGTGAGATATTTAGTCTTTCATTCGCAATTAAGTTATGTGAAATGTTTAATAAGGAATCTATAAAAGTCGATTTAAAATGGCCAAATGATATTTTTTTTAATTCAAAAAAATTAATTGGATTTTTACCCAGAGTGATAACAAGAGGGAAAGAAATTATCTATTTAAGGATAGGTATCGGCATGAATTTTTTAAATAAAACTCCATTAGAGGGCATTGCTTTATCTGAAATACTTAGTACTAAAAATATATGTGAACATGTTTGGACTGCAAAAATTCTTAAAACTATTCATGAGTCAGTCGAATGTAATGATAGAAAAGAATATATTATTAAGAACGCAAATAAATATCTTACAAAAAAACATTTACCTAGAGGATATAACTCAAATGATTGGTTAATAAAAGAGGTAGATGATAATGGGAATTTGAGAATTTATAATGGAATCCAGGAGAAAATATTAACGAGGTTTTAAATTTATTTAACTTTTAATTCAATTATTTTCCCATCTTTAAACTTTGCTATTTTCTTTGCCCGACTTGCAACTTCATCTTCGTGCGTAACTAAAACTATAGTTATACCTGATTCATGAAGTTTATCAAAAAGGTCTAATACATCTTCTGTCGTCTTTGAATCTAAAGCGCCAGTGGGTTCATCGGCTAATAAAATTGCAGGATTATTGATAATTGCTCTTGCAATAGCTACACGTTGTTGTTGCCCTCCTGACAATTGATTAGGACGATTATTTACTCTCTCAGAAAGTCCAACTTTGTCTAGTGCATTTTTTGCTCTTTTTTCTCTTTCTATAGGATCTACTCCTGCATAAATCATCGGTAAAAGAACATTTTCTAGTGCTGTAGCGTCTGAGAGAAGGTGGAATTGTTGGAAAACAAATCCTAATTTTTGGTTTCTTAACTCAGCTAATTCATCATCAGATAAATTTTCAACAGGAGTTCCATTTAATTTATAAACGCCTTGAGATGGTCTGTCTAGACAGCCAATAATGTTCATTGCAGTACTTTTACCTGAACCACTTGCGCCCATAACAGCCAAATAGTCCCCTTTATAAATTTCTAAATTCACATTATCTAAGGCTTTTACGATAAGTTCATCTTTGCCATACATTTTTGATACTTTTTCTAAGGTCGCAACTTTTTTAGTCATTTATTAATACTCTTTTAAAGAACATTATTTGTTGTCGCTAATATTTCCTGTAAAAAAGGAGTTTCTGATACTGCTGAATTAGCTAATTTGAAAAGAGGGTTAGAAAGTATTCCTCCTAAAGCTGTAACAGCTATGCAAGTATATAATGCAATTCTAAGTGGTGGTAATCCAATAATATTCCATTTGATCTCAGGATAAGATTTAACTATTTCAGAAGCTTCTTGTGGTTCTTTTACTACCATCATTTTTATAACCGAGATGTAGTAATAAATTGAAATTACTGAAGTTATTAATCCTACCACTACTAAAAGGTATTGATGGTTAGCCCAACCTGCAAAAAACAAATATATTTTCCCGAAAAAACCTAACATAGGCGGAAGCCCACCAAGAGAAAGAAGACATAGGCTCAGACCTAAAGTAATTAAAGGATCTTTTTGATAAAGGCCTGAATAATCTGAAATTCTATCTGATCCAGTTCGGAGTGAAAAAAGTATTACACATGAAAAAGCCCCTAGATTCATAAACAAATATGCAGCTAAATATAAAACAGCTGATGAAAGACCATCTTGTGTTCCAGATACTATTCCAATCATTACAAATCCCGCTTGACCAATTGAACTGTAAGCCAACATTCTTTTCATTGAGGTTTGGGCCAATGCCACAATATTTCCTAGTGCCATACTCAAGATTGCTAAAATTGTAAATAATAGTTTCCATTGTTCATCGAAAGAAGAAAAAGTAGTGCTTAAAATTCTTATTGCAAAAGCAAATCCCGCAGTCTTAGATCCTACAGATAAAAAAGCTACTACAGGTGTTGGGGATCCCTCATAAACATCAGGTGTCCATTGATGAAAAGGAACTGCAGCAATCTTAAAAGCAACAGTTGATAAGACAAATACTAGTGATAAGGATGTAATAAATGATGGTTTATTTATTATCTCTACCCCGATGGTTGATAAGTTTGTGGAACCACTAAGACCATAAAGGAATGAGGATCCATATAAATAAACAGCGGCAGCAGCTGATCCAACTAGGAGATATTTTAAAGCGGCCTCTGAACTCCTAGGGTCTCTCTTGAGATAACCAGAAAGACAATAACTAGCTACTGATAAAGTCTCTAAAGATATAAATACACTTACTAGGTCCGTAGATCCACACAAAAGCATAGCTCCTAAAGTTGCTGATAAGACTATTGCAGCGAATTCCCCAATTGGACTTCCACTTTGCTCTGTGTAACGCCAACTAATAAGTAAGGAAATTAGAGTTGATAGTGCAATAATTGATCTAAATGCAATAGCTAAATTATCTGAATTAAAAGAGCCTAGGAATGCACTATTTACAGGGTTACTCCATTGTAAAGCGAGACTTATAAGAGAACTGCCTAATGAAATGTAACAAATAACTGGTGCCCACCTTGAGGCAGTTTTTTCGCCAGCAAGATCCACAAGAAGAGTTCCAACAATACCAAGCAAAATGAAAGCTTCTGGAATAATTGCTTGAGCATTTAAATTAATTGTAAAGATTTCGTTCTGCACTTAATTAAATTGAATGTTTGATTGTAAGGATGTAAGAGTTAAACTTACTTGATTATAATTTGTGGGTATAAGTTTTGAAATCTTCGAGCAACATTGCTTAAAGGGTTTCAATACATCATAATATGCCCTAATTGATTAAAAAAACACTAATTTTATCGAAATAGACCTTGGATCACACACTTGTTATTGTTGAAAGTCCCACAAAGGCAAAAACTATTAGAAAGTTTTTGCCTTCTAATTATGAAGTTTTAGCTTCCATGGGACATGTAAGAGATCTTCCCAAAGGAGCAGCTGAAATTCCTGCATCAGTTAAAAAAGAAAAATGGTCAAGGATAGGTGTAAACACTACAGAAGATTTTGAACCACTTTATATTGTCCCAAAGGAAAAGAAGAAGGTTGTTAAAGATTTAAAAAATGCTTTAAAAGATGCTACTCAATTGTTACTAGCAACTGATGAAGATAGGGAAGGAGAGAGTATAAGTTGGCACTTAATGCAAATTCTTAAACCAAAAATCCCAACTAGGCGAATGGTTTTTCATGAAATCACTAAAAAGGCAATTAATAAGGCACTTGATGAGACAAGAGAAATTGATATGGAATTAGTCCAGGCTCAAGAAACGAGAAGAATTCTTGATAGGCTTTTTGGATATGAACTTTCTCCATTACTATGGAAAAAAGTAGCTCCCAGACTATCTGCTGGTCGTGTTCAGTCTGTTTCAGTAAGATTGCTTGTTAAGAAGGAAAGAGAAAGGAGAGCGTTTAAAAAAGCCTCTTACTGGGGATTAAAAGCCTCTTTGCTTAAAGATAATATTTCTTTTGAATCTAAGTTATTTAGTCTGGATGACCAAAAAATCTCCAATGGTTCTGATTTTGATGAAAAGACAGGTAACTTAAAAAAAGGTAATAAATCTTTAATCTTGACCGAAGACAGGGCAAAGAGTCTTCTCAAAAGTTTATCCAAGGAAAAGTGGAAAGTCTTAAAAGTAGAAAAAAAACCTACAATTAGGAAGCCTGTTCCACCCTTTACTACTAGTACTTTGCAGCAGGAAGCTAATCGAAAACTTCGACTATCTGCAAGAGAAACAATGAGATGTGCTCAAGGCTTATATGAGAAAGGTTTCATTACATATATGAGAACTGATTCAGTACATCTTTCTGAACAAGCGATTAGAGCGGCGAGAGAATGTGTAAATTCAAAATATGGGAAAGAATATTTATCAAGCTCAGCTCGTCAATTTAATTCAAATGCTAGGAATGCTCAAGAAGCACATGAAGCTATCAGGCCTGCTGGAGAAGTATTTAAAACTCCAAATGATACAGACTTGTCAGGAAGAGATCTCTCTTTATATGAATTAATTTGGAAAAGAACTGTTGCCAGTCAAATGGCGGAAGCAAAATTAACAATGATTAATGCTGAAATAGAAGTTGGGGAAGGATTATTTAAGTCAAGCGGAAAAAGTATTGATTTTGCAGGTTTTTTTAGAGCTTATGTAGAAGGTAGTGATGATCCAAGCGCATCACTAGAACAGCAAGAAGTTATTCTTCCTGATTTAACTCAAGGGTCTGTTCTAGAAGTTGATAGCAAAGAGGCTACTTATCATGAAACCAAATCACCAGCTAGATATACTGAGGCTGCATTAGTCAAAGTTTTAGAAAAAGAGGGAATAGGAAGACCTTCTACTTATGCAAGTATTATTGGAACAATTGTAGATAGGGGCTATGCAAATATTTCTTCAAATTCCTTGTCGCCTACATTTACAGCTTTTGCTGTTACGGCATTATTAGAGGAACACTTTCCTGATCTTGTTGATACTACATTTACAGCAAAAATGGAATCTTCATTGGACGAAATTTCTTCAGGTAATCTTGAGTGGCTTCCATATTTAGAAACTTTTTATAAAGGTAAAAATGGTCTTGAGGTAAAAGTTCAGAAAACTGAGGGTGATATTGATGGGAAAGCATACAGACAAGTTGATTTTGATGACTTACCTTGCGTAGTAAGAATTGGTTCTAATGGCCCATGGCTTGAAGGGGTAAAAATAGATGAATCAGGAAATGAAATACAGGCAAAAGGTAATCTCCCTATGGATATTACTCCTGGAGATTTAGATAAAAAGAAAGTTGATCAAATTCTTAGTGGCCCCTCAGATCTTGGAACTGATCCAAAAACTGGAGAGCAAGTATTTTTAAGATTCGGCCCTTATGGACCTTACGTTCAATTAGGAAATACTGAAGAAGACAAAGCGAAGCCAAGAAGAGCCTCTTTACCAAAAGAGTTAAAAACTGATGACTTAACTTTATTGGAAGCTCTAGAACTATTAAGCTTACCAAAATTGTTAGGAGAACATCCAGAAGGTGGAATTGTTGAGGCAGATAGGGGAAGATTTGGTCCTTATATTAAATGGATAAAAAATGAAGATGAGTCTGAAAATAGATCTTTAAAAAAAGAAGATGATGTTTTTAAGGTTGATCTTAAGCGCGCATTAGAAATCCTCGCGATGCCAAAATTAGGTAGAGGAGGACAAGAAGTAATAAAGGATTTCGGAAAACCTAAAGAATTAAAAGATAAAATTCAGATTTTAAATGGAAGATATGGACTATATATAAAGTGTGGAAAAACAAACGTTTCTTTACCTAAAGATACTGATTTAGAAAAATTTACACTTGATAATGCTTTGGTTTTATTAGAAGAGAAAATGAAAGATAAAAAGAGCTCTGGTTTCAAAAAAAATAAAGTAATTAGTAAAAAGACCTCAAAGAATAAAAAAAGTAAAAAATAAATATGGGTTT
>QCUF01000020.1 GCA_003210825.1 Prochlorococcus sp. AG-676-P15-1
GAAATAAGAACCATTAAATAATTAACTTAACGTTTTGGGCCAAGTTTACCCTTACTAGAATCTGAATAAAAGCTTGATTTTTCTCCATCTTGGGTCGAAATAAATAAACCAATCAGAAAAATAGTTGGTATTCCAACAAAAAGAAGACTTGCTACGAAACCAAAATTTGTTGTTTCCATTTAAAAAGACAAATTTAATAATAATATGACTATAGACATTCAAATAGGAATAAAGTGAAAAAAAACAAAAATTATACTAACTCATTAACAGTCTTAAACAATTTATCTAGGTAACTTTTTGCTTTCGGCAGATTTCCTCAAATCTTTCAAATTTGATGGAGGAGATTGAGGCTTAGTAAGTATGACCGCAGATGAATTGATAAGAGTTTGACAGGCAAGTCTCCAGTTATCTGGTCTATTGCTGAGTTTTTCTTCCTCCACAACAGTTAGGGGACTTAGCGAGTTTTTCGCTCCCCCTTCAACAGAAACAAAACAAGTACTGCATTGTCCAACACCACCGCAATTCCCAAGAATGCCCTTTAATCCATAAAGTTGCAATTTCTCTCTGATTACTAACTCTCTCAAATTTTCTCCAGGTTTGCATTCGATATCTAAACCTTCACGGATGAATCTGATAATTGCCATTTTTTTAGTTATTTTTATCTATTTTGGCGCTTTACTTTGAGAATTGTGACCAAAATATTAACATATTTTTGTTAAAAATTCCCTTAAACTAAAGTGACACAAAGCCATCTGACCAGTTTTACTAAGGAAATTAATTTATTTACAAAACTCTCTCAACGCCCAAAAAACCCTTACTATCATGATGTTTAGCTGTTTATTCAGCATCGTTACAAGAATTTAACCGATGGGATTGCCTTGGTATAGAGTTCACACAGTAGTTATCAACGACCCCGGTCGACTACTTGCTGTGCATCTCATGCATACTGCATTATTAGCCGGCTGGGCCGGTTCTATGGCTTTATATGAATTAGCCATTTTTGATCCTTCAGACGCTGTTCTCAATCCAATGTGGAGACAGGGAATGTATGTCATGCCATTCATGGCAAGATTAGGGATCACAAGTAGTTGGAACGGATGGGATATAACTGGTGCTACTGGAGTTGATCCAGGATTTTGGAGCTTTGAAGGTGTAGCAGCCGCTCACATTGTTTTTAGCGGACTATTAATGCTTGCTTCAATCTGGCATTGGACATATTGGGATTTAGATCTATGGGAAGATGAAAGAACTGGGGAACCTGCTCTTGATCTTCCAAGAATATTTGGGATTCACCTTCTTTTATCGGGTATTACTTGCTTTGGCTTTGGAGCTTTTCATTGCGCAAATGTGGGCATTTTCGTTTCAGATCCCTATGGTTTAACTGGTCATGTCGAACAAGTAGCACCATCCTGGGGAGCAGATGGATTTAATCCATTTAATCCTGGTGGAATAGTTGCAAATCATATTGCAGCTGGCCTTTTAGGTATAATTGGTGGAATTTTTCACATCACAAATAGACCTGGAGAAAGACTTTATAGAGCCCTTAAGCTTGGAAGTTTGGAGGGAGTATTAGCTAGTGCTCTTGCCGCAGTTCTATTTGTATCTTTTGTTGTTGCAGGAACAATGTGGTACGGCTCAGCCACCACGCCTATTGAATTGTTTGGACCAACGAGATATCAATGGGACTCTGGTTACTTCAAAACTGAAATAAATAGGAGAGTTCAAACAGCTATTGACAATGGAGCAACTAAGGAAGAAGCTTACGCTTCAATTCCAGAGAAGCTTGCATTCTACGATTATGTAGGGAACAGTCCTGCGAAAGGAGGATTGTTTAGGGTTGGTGCTCTTGTAAATGGAGACGGTTTACCAACAGGTTGGCAAGGGCATATTGCTTTTACGGATAAAGAGGGCAATGACTTAGAAGTTAGAAGAATTCCAAACTTCTTTGAGAACTTCCCAGTTATTTTGGAAGATAAAGAAGGGAATGTGAGGGCTGACATCCCCTTTAGAAGAGCTGAAGCAAAGTATTCGTTTGAACAAACTGGCATCACAGCAACTATTTACGGGGGTGATCTTAATGGTCAAACATTTACAGATCCTGCTGTAGTTAAAAGATTAGCTAGAAAAGCACAACTTGGTGAAGCCTTCAAGTTTGATAGAGAAACTTATAAATCTGATGGTGTATTCCGAAGTTCCCCCAGAGCTTGGTTTACTTATGCACATTTATGTTTCGGGTTATTATTCTTATTTGGTCATTGGTGGCATGCTTCAAGAACACTTTACAAAGACTCCTTTGCTGGTATTGACTCCGAGATAGGTGATCAAGTTGAATTTGGTCTCTTTAAGAAACTTGGAGACGAAACCACTAGAAGAATCCCAGGAAGGGTTTAATTTAAACTTTATTATTTTTTCTCATGGAAGCTTTTGCTTACGTTCTTATCTTAACTCTCGCAGTTGTTACACTATTTTTTGCAGTCGCTTTTAGAGATCCACCTAAATTCGACAGGAAATGAAAAAAAATCCCTCCCACAATCAGGAGGGATTTTTTTTTGCTACTTTTCATAATCGTGATATTAATCTACTATTAGAGTTAAAGATCTTATTAATTCACTATATGCAGTGTCCAACCTGTCAAAATACAGATAGCAGAGTTTTAGAATCAAGATCTGCTGATACAGGAAAAAGTGTAAGAAGAAGAAGAGAGTGTTTAAATTGCAGCTTTAGATTTACCACCTATGAAAGAGTTGAGACAATGCCAATTTCTGTTCTCAAAAAGGACGGGAACAGAGAATTATTTAATAAAGATAAATTAGTTACTGGGATATCAAGAGCATGCGAAAAAACAACATTTTCAAGAGAAGCGATTATTAATTTTGTAGACTCAATTGAATCGCAAATCATGCAAGACTCAAATAAAGATATTAAATCTTCTCAAATTGGAGAATTAATTTTAAAAGGCTTAAGGAAAGAAAACGAAGTTGCTTACATAAGATATGCATCAGTTTATAGGAAGTTTAATGGGGTTAAAGACTTTGTTTCCACTCTTGAATCTCTAAAAGGTAGTTCGAAGAATGAATTAGCTTCAATTTTATAAATTCAGCCTTCTAAAGTGTAGAATATAACTTACAAATAATTTGCTTTTTAGTTTGCAGGCTAAAAGCATTCCTTTCTAACCATCTTAGGTGGTCTGCGTTTTAACAAATGATCGAAAATTCTACCAAAACCGTAAAAGAAATTTCAGAAGAAAAAGAAATTGAAAATTCAACAGTAGAAGAGAACTCTTCAGAAACACTAAAAGAAGAAGATTTATCATTTGATCCTAAAGACATTCCCTCTGCAGATTCTTCTTCAAGCAGACGAAATAGTGATTTAGATACAGCAGGATTTACTCAAGAAGAGTTTGCATCTTTATTAGGAAAATATGATTATAATTTCAAACCTGGAGATCTTGTAAAAGGTACAGTTTTTGCTTTAGAGCCTAAAGGAGCAATGATAGATATAGGAGCTAAAACTGCAGCTTTTATGCCTATGCAAGAAGTTTCTATAAATAGAGTTGAAGGACTAAGTGATGTTTTGCAACCTTCAGAAAGTAGAGAATTTTTTATAATGAGTGAAGAGAATGAAGATGGCCAGTTAGCTTTATCAATTAGAAGGATAGAATATCAAAGAGCCTGGGAAAGAGTAAGACAATTACAAAAAGAAGATGCAACTATATATTCTGAGGTTTTTGCAACAAATAGAGGTGGGGCTTTAGTCAGAGTGGAAGGATTGAGAGGCTTTATTCCTGGATCTCATATTAGCGCCAAAAAAATAAAAGAAGATTTGGAAGGAGAATATTTACCTTTGAAATTTCTTGAGGTGGATGAAGAAAGAAATAGATTAGTTTTAAGTCATAGAAGAGCTTTAGTCGAGAAAAAAATGAATAGACTTGAAGTCGGAGAAGTTGTTGTGGGTTCAGTAAAGGGAATAAAACCTTATGGGGCTTTCATTGATATTGGTGGGGTGAGTGGTCTACTGCATATTTCTGAAATTAGTCATGAACACATTGAAACACCTCATAATGTTTTAAATGTAAATGATCAGATGAAAGTAATGATAATAGACTTAGATTCCGAGAGAGGAAGAATCTCTTTATCAACTAAAGCTCTGGAACCAGAACCAGGTGATATGTTAACTGACCCACAAAAAGTTTTTAATAAAGCTGAAGAAATGGCTGCAAAATATAAGCAAATGTTACTTGAGCAAACTGATGAGAACGAAGAGCCAGCAACAGAAATTACAGAAAGCGTATAAAATCTTGTTTTAATAACTTACTGAACAAATTAATTCTGAATTAAAGAACGTATTGTATTTTCAACTTAATAACTATTGATTAATATTTACGATTTAATTTAGGATTAAGATTATCCCTTAACTATATCTTTAATGAGTGATTTTATTTTTACTTCTGAATCTGTAACTGAGGGTCATCCTGACAAGATATGTGATCAAATTAGTGACGCTGTTTTAGATGCTTTATTGACTGAAGACCCAGAAAGTAGAGTCGCCTGTGAAACAGTAGTCAACACTGGTCTTTGTTTACTTACTGGTGAAATAACTTCTAGAGCAAAGCTTGATTATATAAAACTTGTCAGAAAAGTAATTAAAGAAATTGGATATGAAGGTTCAAAAGCTGGAGGTTTTGACTCAAATAGCTGTGCCGTTTTAGTGGCACTTGACGAGCAATCACCTGATATTTCCCAAGGAGTTAATGAAGCAGATGATCTGAACGAGGATTTGGAAAACAATATTGGGGCTGGTGATCAGGGAATAATGTTTGGCTATGCATGTGATGAAACACCTGAATTAATGCCATTACCAATTAGCTTGGCTCACAGATTATCAATACAGCTTGCGAAAGTAAGACATGAAAAAGTTCTTGATTATCTTCTTCCTGATGGGAAAACTCAAGTAAGTATTGATTACAAAAAAGGGGTCCCAGTTTCAATAAACACCATTTTAATTTCAACTCAGCATACGGCTGAGATTAATGGACTTATAAATGAAGAAGAAATTCGTCAAAAGATAAAAGAAGATTTATGGATCAATGTTGTTTTACCAGCAACAGAAGATTTAGAAATCAAACCAACAAGTCAAACAACAAGATTCCTAGTAAACCCCACCGGTAAATTTGTTGTTGGAGGACCTCAAGGCGATGCAGGACTCACTGGTAGAAAAATTATTGTAGATACTTATGGAGGATATGCAAGGCATGGAGGAGGAGCATTCTCTGGTAAAGATCCTACTAAAGTTGACAGATCAGCTGCATATGCAGCACGTTATGTAGCTAAAAGTATTGTGAATGCAAAATTAGCAAAAAAAGCAGAAGTGCAATTAAGTTATGCTATTGGAGTTGCCAAACCAATTTCAATTCTTGTTGAAACTTTTGGTACTGGTATTATTTCTCAAAATAATTTAAAAGAACTAATTAAAAACAACTTTGATTTGAGGCCTGCAGCAATAATAAAAGAATTTGATTTAAGAAATCTACCAAAAAAAATGGGTGGTGAATTTTTCAGAAAAACTGCATCTTATGGACACTTTGGCAGAAATGATTTAAAGCTTCCTTGGGAAAGTGTAGAAGAAAAATCAGCCCAATTAGTAGAGGCATCTAAAGAATTTTTGTAAAATTTTATGCCTGATAAATTTTTTGGAGGGTTGGATTTTGGGACTAGCGGCGCAAGAATATCCATAATTAATTGTAAAAAGGAATTAAAATATTCAAATTCAGTTCCCTATCTATATGGCTTTAAAAATCCAAACTCGTGGATTAATTCTTGTGAAAATCTTCTAGACAATTTACCTCATTATGTAAAAAATAAAATTATTAATTTGGCAATATCTGGCACCTCTGGAACTTTAACAGCTTGTAATTTAAGAGGAGATCCGATAGGAGAAGCTATACCTTATGATCAACCATGTAATGATAATAAGATCCTCATTGAATCCCTCACGGTTGGAGAAGATCATTTACAAACCCCATACAGCAGTCTCGCTAAAGCATTAAAACTAATAGATAAGTTTGGTGAAAATATTCTTTTAAGACATCAATCCGACTTCATAAATGGCTGGTTTTTGAAAGATTGGACATATGGAGAAGAAGGCAATAATGTCAAAATTGGGTGGGATCTAATAAAAGAATCTTGGCCAAAAAGTTATCTCGATACTTCATGGAAAAAATGTTTACCTAAAATAGTTAAAAGTGGGAAAATCTTAGGTCAAATCGATACTGGCATAGCAGAAAGGTTCAAATTAAATAAGAAGATAATATTAGTCTCGGGAACAACTGATTCAAATGCAGCTTTTTTAGCTGCAGGCTTGGGAAAAGAGGAAGGGCTAACAGTTTTAGGAACCACAATCGTAGTTAAAAAAATTAATAAGACCCCAATAAAAGGAAAGGGGATTACAACTCATCGAGTAAGTGAATACTGGATATGTGGAGGGGCATCAAACGCTGGCTGTGGAGTTTTATCTCAATTTTTTTCTGATTTAGAAATAAAAGAACTTAGCAGACAAATAAATACCTCAAAAAAAACTTCCCTAAATCTTTTACCACTAAATAGTAGAGGTGAGAGATTTCCTGTTAATAATCCTTCTTTGGAACCAATTCTTAGCCCCAGGCCAGTAAGCGACTCACTTTATTTACAAGCATTATTCGAGGGGTTAGCAAGAATTGAATTGAAAGGATGGGAAAAACTATATGAGCTGACAGGTTCATTTCCAAAAAGAATTGTTACTACTGGTGGAGGTTCGAAAAATCCTCAATGGAGAGCAATAAGAGAAAGAATTATTAATATCCCTATAGTTTCATGTAAAAAAACGACTTCATTTGGGACAGCTTTATTAGCAATTAATGCAAATCAATAGATTTTCTTCGTTAAATCTTTAACCAAGATATAAAAATTTAATGAAAAAGGTTTCACAAACTACACATCTTAATTTAAAGTATATAAGTTAGAGCCGGGATAGCTCAGTTGGTAGAGCAGGCGACTGAAAATCGCCGTGTCCCCAGTTCAAATCTGGGTCCTGGCACCTCTATAAACCCTGTCTTTGACAGGTTTTTTTTATACATATATGCAAATTTAAACTTTTAGTTTTCAACTCTACATACTTGACCAATTACACCCAAAATTAGTTGGTCTCCATTTGGATCTTGCCAATCAGCAAGATTATTTAAACGACTATTTTCCTCATCTGTGAAAACATCAACATCTCTAAAAGATTTCTCAAAACAGTTTATATCCATTGTATAAAGAATATCTTGTGTTATTTCACTTTTGGTTTTTGGAATAAATTTGCTCAATACTCTAACAGAGCCATCTTTATTCCTTTTTATACTTTTTCTATCCCATAATTGTTCACCGTATTCACTAATTGGACCCCCAACCCAATCATGAGAAAAAGCAAATGATTGTTTTATTGAAATACAAAAAGAGCAAATTATAGACAGAAATAAAGACAAGAAATTAACAACAAGTTTCGATGAAAAGGTATTCTTGGCTTGAATCATAATATTTTTGAATATTGAAAATCAATAAATTAAAATTTTTGAAAAAAAATCTTATTAATTATCAATTTTGATTCAGAATTTACTAATTTAGTTTGCTTGAAATCTAAATTTAAAAAAAGATTAAAAAACTTTGTAAAAAATTTATTGATTAGTATTTCTATTATAGATACAATCAAATATTAATTTCTAAAGTTAGCTCTCAAAAAATTTTGGACCAGTAATGAATAAAATTCAAAAATTCCTCTCAGTAGTTTTTTTTATAGCAATATTTATTGTATTAATTTTTTTCATACAAAACTACGGTATCGAACCTCTCAGGAACAAGGTAGAGAGTATGGGAATATGGGCACCTTTTGGAATATTTGTTCTAAGAGGAGTAAGTATAATTTTACCTGCTCTACCAAGTTCGGCCTATTCACTTCTGGCTGGCTCCTTACTAGGTTTCCAAAAAGGTTATATAACAATTATCTTTTCTGATATCGTTTTTTGCCAAGCAGCTTTCTTCATAGCAAGATATTTTGGTCGTGATCCTGTACGTGGTTTAGTAGGCTCAAAAGCAATGAAAAGAATTGAAAGTTTTAATCAAAACCAATTAGAAGAAAATTTCTTCCTAATGACAGGACTTCTAATGACTGGACTTTTTGATTTTCTCAGCTACGCAATCGGAATTGGAGGAACGCGGTGGAAAATATTCACCCCAGCTTTACTAATAAGTCTTCTAATCAGTGATTCTATTCTTGTTGCTGTTGGAGCTGGAGTCAGTCAGGGAGCAGGTTTGTTGCTAGGAGTAGCTCTTTTAGGGATGTTTGCTTTAGCAATAATTTCAGGTTTAGCAAAAAGAAAAATTCCAAAATAAGGCCTGAATTAATTGTCTTAAAACTATACATAAAAGATATAACATTTTTGCAAAAAACCACATTTAAAATGACTATTCATGTAAGAATATAATTCTGGTGATTTTTCAAATTTTTAGATGACTCCATTTAGACCTACATCACACGATCGTCCTGGAGAACAAATATCAACTACGCCTTCCGGATTAAAAGTAACTTCTGCAAAAAGATTAATGGTGGATTCTATGGTAAGGATGATTCAAAAAGCTAACAATCATTCAGTAGAAGATAAACTTGACGAAGAATCTAATAACAATTAATCAATTTATTCAAAAAAGTTTAGGGGAGTGGAAATCCATAAGAAGCACTCACTCTTTGGCTTTTCAGGAAGTTGAAAATTCAACTAGCAAAATACTTATAAAAGAGTTAGAAATCAATAATAAAAATGTAATCGAACTTTTAGAAAAATATAATTCCAGCTCTAAAACTTCTTTTATTGCATTATCAATAAGTTGGAAGGCAATAAGCGATTGGGAGATGGATCAAAAAATTGAAGAAGATAAAACTACATTATTATTTTTACCAAAGGATAAAAATAAAGGGGTTGTTCTTCGAAATAAGGGATATACTGAATCAGAGATTTCATCATCAAAATATTTGATTGATGAAAATGAGAACTTAAATATTAAAACTATTTACAGTTCAACAGTTTCTGAAGAAAGAATTTGTTTTTTATCAAATCATATTAGATCCAGATATTCAGTAATTAGAAATCAAGAAAACAATACCGTAATACAAACCTCGCACACATCAGAGATAAGAAATATGTCTATCTTAGAAGATTGATTATTCTTTCAAATTGAAACTCTGTATTAGAAATTAAATCAGGAAGAAATTCTTTTTCTCCTTTCATAGCATCTACAGTAATTTTTAAATCAGAAATTGTTGAATCTCTCATTAACTCAAAAACTCGGATAGCGTTTTTTAGAGGTACACCAAGGGCTAAATAAGTATTTTTAAGGTCCTTTAAACAGTTTTTAGACAAAACTGATTCATCATCAGATATTAAAAGGTAAGAAACAATCCTTAAAATTATTTCTCCATCTCTCAGACAAACAGACATCTTATTTGTGTTATCTATAGATATTTTTGCATTAACTGAATCTTGATTTTCACAAATCATTGCAGTTACAGCATCAGCGGCAATTGCGTGAGAATTATTTGTTATTGAATTTATTGCATCTAATCTTGAGTTTGCAGTATTTATAAATTCTTTTATATCTTCAATATTTTTATTACCTATATTTTCTAGTTCTCTTTCAATTGATAAAATTTGATTACTATTTGAAACTGTCATTCTTAAATCAAAAAAATTGAAATTTTTATTTATTAATAATAGATCAGAGCAAATTAAAAAAATTAAATCTTTAAATAAACGAAATGGTTCTTAACCAAATACTACATTTCAAAATGATATTATAAAAACTATAAATAAAAAATATTTTTCGCTAATATATTATTATTATTCGTTAAAAATTTTGGATAAACAAGAATTAAAATTATCAAAAAAACTTGTTTCTTCTTATAAAAAAAGATTAGAAAAAGAAATTCTTGAGAGAAGTATTAAATTAAAAATGCCTCAGAACAAATTCCAAGAAATTATCAATAATAATAACGAATTAATAAATTTAAAAAAAGCATTAGAAGAATTAGATACCGACCCTAAATCCTCAAATTAAAGTAAGGTATAAATTTTAATAATACAACCTACAAAAAGTGCATCAAACTAACAACTTCCTTTTTAAATCTTTAAATAATGCACAACTAAAAGCAGTAAATCATATAAATGGGCCCCTGCTAGTTGTCGCAGGTGCAGGTAGTGGGAAAACCAAGGCTCTTACTCATAGAATTGCTAATCTAATAGAAAATAACTCTGTAGATCCTTACAACATTCTCGCAGTAACATTTACAAATAAAGCTGCTAAAGAAATGAAAGCAAGACTCCAAGTACTACTTGCACAAGAAATAGCTTTAAATCAATTTGGGCAGCCTTGGTCAACCCTCAAGGAATTTGATCAGAATCAATTAAGAACAAATATTGATCAAGAAAGGCTGAGGGACCTATGGATAGGAACTTTTCATGCATTATTTTCAAGACTTTTAAGATACGATATTGAAAAATATCAAGATCCTGATGGCTTAACCTGGACACGGCAATTTTCTATCTATGACGAGACAGATTCTCAGACCCTAATAAAAGAAATCGTTAGTCAAGATATGAGTCTTGATCCAAAAAGATTTGATCCAAAGAAAATTAAGAGAGCTATAAGTAACGCAAAAAATCAATGTTTTACAGCTAATGACCTTGAAGAAAAAGCTGATAATCATTTTGATAAAATAATTGCAGATGCTTATAGAAGATACAGAACATCACTCTCAAAAAATAATGCTTTAGACTTTGACGATCTTTTACTACTTCCTGTTTTTTTATTAAGGCAAAATGATTTAGTTAGGGATTACTGGCATAAAAGATTCAAGCATATATTAGTTGATGAATATCAAGATACAAATAGGACGCAATATGAACTGATAAAATTAATTACGGCTGGGAATACTGAACCAAACAAATTTTGCCAATGGAATGATAGATCAATTTTTGTTGTTGGAGATGCTGATCAAAGTATTTATAGTTTTAGGGCGGCAGATTTCAGGATATTAATTGGATTTCAAGAAGACTTTAAAAATTTATCTAACAACGATCAGAAAGCCTCTCTGGTTAAATTAGAAGATAACTATAGATCTTCATCAAATATTCTTACCGCTGCAAATTCTTTGATTGAAAATAATACTGAAAGAATTGATAAAGTCTTAAGGCCTACAAGAGAGGAAGGAGAACTTTTAAAACTACTTAGCTGCGATGATGAGATATCTGAAGCTGAGGCAATAACAACAAAATTAAGATCTTTAAATAATTACAACAATCAGCCAATCTGGAAAAATTTTGCAATCCTCTATAGAACTAGGGCTCAATCTAGAGTATTAGAAGAATCTCTAGTAAGATGGAGAATCCCATATACAATATTTGGCGGACTACGTTTTTATGACAGAAGAGAAGTTAAAGATGCAGTTGCCTATTTAAAAGTCTTAGTAAATTCTTCAGATAATGTAAGCCTTTTAAGAATCATAAATGTGCCCAGAAGAGGGATAGGAAAAACAACTATTCAAAAACTTAATGAGCTATCAAATAAGTTGAACATTCCTTTGTGGGAGGTCATAAATGACAAACAAAGCTTAGATGAGACAATAGGCAGATCATCAAAAGGCATTAATAAATTCACAGAGCTTATGAATGACCTTCTTTGCTATGTAGAGAACTCAGGGCCTGCTCAAATTCTTCAATTAATTTTAGAAAAAAGCGGATACTTAAGTGATTTATTAACAAGTGGTTCAGAGGAATCTGAAGATAGAAGAAATAATCTCCAGGAATTAATAAATGCTGCTACTCAATTTGAAGAAGAGACCGAAAACCCAAATGTAGAGGGATTCTTGTCAATAGCAGCTTTAACAACAGACAATGATACAAAAAAAAATCATCCTAACTCTGTCACTTTAATGACTCTCCATAACAGTAAAGGACTAGAATTTCAAAATGTATTTATAACTGGACTAGAACAAGGTTTGTTCCCAAGCCACAGGTCAATTGATACTCCTTCTCTTCTAGAAGAAGAAAGAAGATTATGCTATGTAGGTATAACAAGAGCTAAAGAGAGAGTTTTCTTATCACATGCCAGAGAAAGAAGATTGTGGGGAGGCATGCGTGAAGCAACAATTCCTTCAATATTTCTCTCAGAAATACCAGAGGAATTAATTGACGGAGAATTACCTCAATCTGGTGGTGCTTCTATTAAAAGGGATCGTCATCTTGACCGTTTAACAAGAGTAGATCGGAACGATTCAAATGAATTTATTAATAAACCTATAAATGCAGTAAGAAAACTATATTCAGGACCTAGTAAGGGTAAAAGTTGGTTGATTGGAGATAAAGTAATTCACTCCAAATTTGGCAAGGGTGAAATTATACATATTTTTGGCAGTGGCGAAAAAATATCCTTAGCAGTAAAGTTTGGTGATAAAGGTAGTAAAATTCTAGACCCAAGATTAGCTCCAATAAGAGCAATAAACTGAAATTTGCATGAGTGATATTTCTGCTTATATAAATTCAGCAATATTAAAAATTCCATTTAATTTATTTAATATAATTTCTGAGTATATTGAATTGAATAAAAGAGTTAAAGTTGCAATTGTAGGAGGCTATATAAGAGATTTATTAATCACTAAAATTCATAAAAAGAATTTTTTTAAACCACTTGATATTGATATAGTTACAGAAGGATCTTCAGTTGATTTAGCAAAATTCATAAAAAAAAATATCTCAAACGTTGAACTTTGTTTGATAAAAGAATTTGAAATATACGACACTGTAGAACTAAATATTAATGATTTAAAAATTGATATAGCTTCTGCAAGAAAAGAGAAGTATGAAGCTCCTGGATTAAATCCAATCGTAAAACATACAAATATTAAAGAGGATTTAAAAAGAAGAGATTTTACAATAAATGCGATAGCTTTTGAATTCTCAAAGCAAGAAATTTATGATTTCTTTGATGGAATAAAACATATAGAAGAAAAAGAACTACATTTGCTCCATGAAAATAGTATTAAAGATGATCCTAGTAGATTAATAAGATGCGCAAGATATGCATCAAGATTAGGTTTTAAAATTTCAAATAAATCACTTCAACAATCTCAAAGTATTGTTCATAAATGGCCATGGGATATTAAAAATGATGATACTAAATCTAGATTTCCGCCTGGTATAAGTATAAGAATTAGGATGGAATTATCAGAAATATACAAATACGATGATCTTGCAAAAATAGTTTATTTATTAAATGATTGGGAAATTATTTCTATTCTAAATAAAAATATTATTGTTAATAATAAATTTTTAAGGGGTTTAAAGTGGATTAAAAAACTAAAAGGTAATTATATTCTCTACCTATTAAAAAATTCAGAAAATTTAGAGCTTACTTGTCAAAGATTTTTTATTAATAGCAAGGAAAAGAAAATTCTCAAAGAGTACTTAAGTATCACAAATCAATTAGAAAACGAAAAAGAAAAATTTATCTATTTGACCCCCTCAAATTGGACTGAATTTATAGAAACAAAAAATTTAGATGAAGAGACAGTGAAATTATTAATTTGCAATGGGGGGTTATTTTGGAAATCATTTTTTAAATGGCTATTTATTTATAAATTTATTAAGTCAACGAAAAGTGGAGAATTTTTAAAAAGTGAAGGATGGCAACCGGGGAAAGAAATGGGGGATGAAATTAAAAGGTTAAGATATATAGAGATCGATAAGTTCAAAAAGAAATAACTATTAATTTATTACTTCTCCGACCTTATACCACTCATCCTTTAAAAAACTTTCGTACTTAGGATCACAACTTATCAAAAGCGGGCCACAAGTTTGTGGATCTAATAATAATGAGATTTTTTCTTTAAAGCTGTCACTATCAACTTTATTTGTTTTTGAAAATGAGATGATTCTATTATTATGATTTTCTGCAAAAATTTGATCAAATATTTCTCTATTTGATTCAAACAGAGAACTTTTGATTCCTTTATGTATTAAATCAATTACTCCTGGATAAGCTTTAAATGCCCATAAGTCTAATAAGACCCTAATAGGTTCGAGATTATTTTCTTTCCTTAATAAATTAGATGAATCAATCATCTCTTTAAGGTGTCCTATAAATCCATAGCCAGTTACATCAGTAGCTGCATTTATAAATGTTTCTCCAAACTTATCTTGAAGCAAATAAATTTTTTCAATCAATGGTTGCTGACTTTTAACTAAATTTCTCATTATCTCCTCTGAACTATCTTTCAAATTAATATTTTGCATTTGAGCGGCAAAATAAACTCCCACTCCTAGAGGTCTCGACATTAGGATAATATCTCCTTTTTGCATACCGGATTTTAACCATGGTTTTTCTCCATTTTTCAAAACTCCCTGAACAGTTAGAGAAATATCGATTCCTAAAGAATAAGGTTGATCAACTAAACTTCTTGACTCAAAAGTATGCCCTCCAACTAACTCACCCTCTTGTTCTTCAACTGTTGTTTTTATCCCTTTAAGACAATGAGAAAAAAGGTAGCTTTGAAAATCTTTTCCTACTTTTGGAAGAGATATTAAGGCCTGCACAGATGAAAGTTTTACTCCGCATGCCCATAAATCTGAGCAAGCATGCAACACTGTAATTCTTGCATTTAGCCAAGGATCACTTATCAACGCCGGAAATCCATCAACACTTTGAAGAATAATATCTTGGTTATTTTTATAAATTTCAACAGAATCCTCAGGAGAAATTGCAAAATTTTCAAGTTGAGCACTTCTTAAGGATTTATTTAAAATACTTTGAGGAATTTTAGCGGCACATCCTCTACAGTCATCCATCCCATCTTCTTTAACTTTTTGATTCATATTCGAATCTAAAACACGAAATTTCTTTATGAAACCTTCATCAATTTTATTTTTAAGGTACCAAATAAGAAAAGAAGGCCCAATAACAAAATCACCATAAAAAGCAAAAGCTTTCGGAAGCTTTCTAGGATAAGAATTTACTATTTGCAATCCAAATTTTTGTGGAGACCATTTTTTTAATGATTCACCTTTTATTTCTTTTTGAATATTAGTTGCCAATATATTTAACACTTTTACTGCAAATAGTCCAGATGAAGGTCTCTGAGAGGTTTCTATCACTGCGCAATCACCAGTTGCAAAAGTTCCCAAAAAATTTTTCAGCCTTAATTTCTGATTTGTAAGAAATCGTCCTTTTGAATCCAATTCTGAATTATATTTTTGTACCCAATGTGGTGATGAATTTCCTGTACATAAAAGAATCTTTCCATAATCAATAGGAAGTTTTCCAACTACCTCTATATTTGATCTGTAAAAAGTTTTTAAGATTTTATCATTTACCTTATTTGATTTACATAGAATTTTTAAAGATCTTTTTTTCCATCTTTTTCTCAAGGCAAAAGCAACTTCAATTGCGGCAAGTCCACTCCCAACAACTACAAAAGATTGTTCAGTTTCAGAATCATGCTTATCTTCGTTTTTAATTAACTCATAAGCCTTAAAAAAAGGTTTAATTGGGAAAGCAATTTGATTATTGACTAAATCTTCAAATTCTCTTGAAATTTTGGTTTGACTTCCATAGTTAAGTACTAATTTTGAGTAACCAATTGATGGTCTATTTTTTAAGAAAATTTTTTTTAATTGAAAATCAATATTTATTACCTCTTCTTTTATGAAAGCTACTCTTGACTTTTTAGCTAAAGATCTAATATCTATTAAGCTTTCATCTAAAGAAATTGATTTAGAAATAACAGAAGGGAACATCGCCGAATAAACTAACTTAGTATCTCTAGATATAATTGAGATAGGGATTTCTGGCATTAATTTCGGATACATCAACCATTTTCTCATCAAAAGAACATTTGTATGTCCGCCTCCAATTAGTACTAGATGATTAATAGTCATTTCATTACAATGAATAAACAGCATTTATTACCAATAAAAGAATCAAAATTAGGAGTAATTGGTGGGAGTGGTTTCTATTCAATTGACAAAATAGAATGTCATGATGAAATTGAGGTCAATACACCTTATGGTAAACCTTCTGA
The DNA here is from genome assembly GCA_003210825.1 of Prochlorococcus sp. AG-676-P15-1. Taxonomy (GTDB): domain Bacteria; phylum Cyanobacteriota; class Cyanobacteriia; order PCC-6307; family Cyanobiaceae; genus Prochlorococcus_A. Next base: position 16,138 of record QCUF01000020.1, read on the forward strand.
TTCAATTAGGCTCTTTAAAATTGGTAATTTAGAAATTGCTTTTATAGCGAGACATGGTAGGACACATAAGTTGAATCCCACAGAAATACCCTACAAAGCTAACATTTGGGCTCTCCGATCAATTGGTGTGAGGTGGATAATTGCTCCATCAGCAGTTGGATCCCTGCAAGAACAAATCAGACCCCTTGATATTGTTATTCCAGATCAATTTATTGATCGAACTCATAAAAGGCCTGCAACATTCTTTAATAAAGGAGCAGTAGCTCATGTAACTATGGGGGATCCTTTCTGTATGAACTTATCAAGAATTTTAGGAAATGTTGGCGAAAATAATATCCCGGGAGGAAGACAATTACATAGAGGAGGAACATATTTAGCGATGGAGGGACCCGCCTTCTCTACCAGAGCAGAATCTAATTTATATAGAAGTTGGGGTTGTTCAATAATAGGAATGACTAATCACACTGAAGCAAGATTAGCGAAAGAAGCTGAGATAGCTTATTCCTCTCTATCAATGGTTACTGATTATGATTGCTGGCATCAAACTCATCAGGAAGTATCAGTAGATATGGTTTTGAAAAATCTCAGAGCGAATACTGAGGTTGCTAACAAAATTGTCTTTGAAATCGCGAAAATTATTGATATAAAAAGACCTCAAAGCAAATCCCATTATTCTTTAAAGGATGGTTTGATTACTCAAAAAGAAAATATCCCTAGTCTTACAAAAGAAAGACTAAAGATATTTACAGATTCTTATTGGAACTAAAACTATTAAATAGTTAAAAGTTAATAAAGGCTTTAGCCTGCACCTACTCCTTGGTATGAACCGTAGAAAAATATACCTAATACAAATATAACCGCGATTCCTCCCGCCGTAGCAACTAGCCAGAGAGGAAGGGTTCCTTCAGTCCATCTTCTTTCCCACGCTACAGCAGGTCTACCATCAGGTAGCCTATCGGGAATTCTGCCATCAGGGCCTTTTAATTTACTCATAATTTTAATTTAGTTGAAAAAGTAACTGGAAAATAAAATTCCTAAAACGAACACAGATAGTAAGCCTAAATAAAGGCTTGTACGATTAAGTTCAACTGGAACTTTATTTGGATTTTCGTTTACTTGCATAATTGATAAATTTATCTTAAAAATTGCATAGCTGCTATAGCACCTAAGAAAAAAACTGAAGGTATCGCGAGAGCATGAACTGCGAGCCAACGAATAGTAAAGATAGGATAAACGCGGACTTCAACTGCCTGCATTGGAGCTTGAGAATTTGACATAATTATTTTGTTCTTAAATCTAATTGAGATTTAGCTTGATATCTTTCCGTTACAACAGGTGCTTTAGATTCTGAGGCCTGGAAATAACTATCCGGACGTGGAGTACCAAAAGCATCATAGGCTAAACCTGTATAGACGAATAGGAAGCCCGCTATAAAAATAGCTGGAAGTGTTACTGCATGAATAATCCAGTATCTGATACTGGTGATTATTTCAAAGAATGGGCGTTCACCCGTTGAACCTGCGGCCATAATCACAATTATTTACTCCATAATCTTACAAGGAAAAATCCTATGTTTGTGAAGAAATTTACAGCTTGGTTACAGACAGTTGTTAAATTAAAAGAAAATTAAGGATTTTTTTATTTTTTAGTTTGCTGGATATTAGCCTTTCCACCTCAAGATATAACCCCTTTCTCCAAGAATAAAGCCTTTATTAGAATCTAATTCATCTTTTTCTAAGAATTGAATCTTGATGAAGTTAGTTGGCAGATTTGAAGCCAAAGGATCAGAATCCCACGTTTTACCATCATCCTTACTGACTATCAAAGTACCATTACCGCCTCCGGCCCATATATTTCCTTCAGGGTCCCAACCCATATCTAAGTAATTATAACCATTTAGAATTGGGACTATTGGTTTAGTCCAACTTTCTAAATCATTACTATCCTCATTAAATCTTATTTCAGCTCCTCGAGATAACATCCATAAATTACCGTTTGGATTAAATCCTATACTTTGTACTCTCTTACTACTCGCTCTTTGATGGGCTATCCAAGTATCACTTCCATTTTCAAGAGTAGAGAAAAAATTACCAAGACTACTTACACTTACATAATCTCCATTAGATGTTCTTCTTAAATCTCTAATACCTCCCTGCTCGGAAGGGTCTGAAACTTTTGCTTCCCATGTTTCCCCACTATTTGAGGTTACATAAATAGCAGCTGAAGTTGTGGCCAATTCTGCAACCCCATCATCAACAGTTGAGACTAAAAAAGGCTGGCCAGGCAGTTTACCAAGGGATAATCTAGTCCAGTTTTTGCCTTCATCAATCGTGTGCATAACTAAAGAAGGTTGTCCAATCAACCATCCTTCAGAACCCCTAAAGTCTATATCAAGTAAACGGAAATTCTCCTCTGCAGCAATATCTAATGTTCTTTTTTCCCATGATTTACCTCCATCATTAGATTCCATAATTAGTCTATTTGATCCAACTAAAAATCCATGATTATTATCTATGAAATCTATATCTAATGCATTTGACTGGTCTTCAAATTGAATTGTTTCCCATGGACTATCTTCGCCCATTTTTACACCTGTTGAAGAACAACTACTTAACATAAAGCAAAGAGTAAGTGTTAAGAGAAGGTTTGGAAAGCTAGTTAAAAATTTTTTCATGAATATATTTTAGTGCAAAGAGTACAAAGAGAGGAAACATGCAGCTGCAAACGCCAAACCACCAAATATTAAAATATTTTTCTGACCAGGTGGCAAACTGTTGAATCCAAAGCCATAAGTTAAATTCTCTTCAAAACCACTAGGTTTTTCTCTTGGTCCTATATCTTTATATAAATTTTTACCTGCTCTACATACTGGACAAGCAAAAGTGTTTCCATCTATTGCTGAGAAAGGGGTATTTTGGGGTATTTTAAGTTTCTTGTTCCCTTCAATAGGATCATAAATGTATCCACAACTTCTACATTCGAATCTATTTTGTTCTAAATTGGTAATAAGTTCTTTATCTTTAAATTCCAGAAGTTTATCAGAAGATTCTTCATTTGCTAAATCCTCAACTATTTGATTATCCTGAGAAGATGGTTGATTGTTTTCACTCACGATTTAGTATTTAACTTTAGAGACTCTAAAAGATTTTGCTGAATTAAGCGAATTTTCCAACAATTTTTTTAAATGTTTTCATTACCCGGCTACGAATATTTTTTAGGTTTTTTAATAATTGCTGCAGCAGTTCCAATTTTAGCTTTAGTTACTAATCTCATAGTTTCTCCAAAAGGAAGAACTGGAGAGAGAAAACTTACCTACGAATCAGGGATGGAGCCAATTGGAGGAGCTTGGATCCAATTCAACATCAGATATTACATGTTTGCATTAGTATTCGTTATATTTGATGTAGAGACAGTATTTCTTTATCCTTGGGCGGTTGCATTCAATAAACTAGGTTTACTAGCATTTATTGAGGCTCTGATATTTATTACAATATTAGTAATTGCTCTAGCTTACGCCTGGAGAAAAGGAGCTTTAGAATGGAGTTAAAAAGTTGAACAATTCACTTTCACCAAAAGCAATAAGAGAACTTAGAGAAGAAACTTGTAATCCTCTCGGTGCTCCTCAAGTCACGACTGACTTGAGCGAAAATATCATAATGACAAGTTTAGATGATCTTCACAATTGGGCTAGATTAAGTAGTCTATGGCCACTTTTATACGGAACTGCATGCTGTTTTATAGAATTTGCAGCACTAATAGGGTCCCGATTTGACTTTGACAGATTTGGCTTGGTACCTAGAAGCTCCCCAAGACAAGCCGACTTACTAATCGTGGCTGGAACAGTAACAATGAAAATGGCACCAGCATTAGTGAGATTATATGAGCAAATGCCAGAACCAAAATATGTCATTGCAATGGGAGCTTGTACCATAACTGGTGGAATGTTCAGTGCAGACTCAACAACAGCAGTTAGAGGAGTTGATAAATTAATCCCAGTTGATTTGTACCTTCCTGGATGCCCTCCTAGACCAGAAGCTATTTTTGATGCAGTTATAAAATTAAGAAAAAAAGTTGCTAATGAAAGTATTCTTGAAAGGAGTAAAGCTGAACAAACTCACAGATATTTAACTGTAGAGCATGAAATGAATCTTATTTTTTCAGAAAATACTGGTGAATATTTAAATAGAAAAGTTGAAAAGTCAATTAAGTCTTCTAAATTAAATCGTATTGAAGAAAGTAGTGAAAATAAATATGAAACAAATTCAATAGATAAAGAAACTAAGTAATGGAAAATACTAATGCAACTGAATCTTCAGAAGAAATTGTAGAGCAAAGAGGAATAGTAAGTAATCAGCTTTTTGAAGATGGTATCACTAACGAATCTTTAGGAAAAGATCATATTGGAATAGAGATACTTTCTGTTAAACCAGAAAAATTGTACGAAACAATTTCTACTCTAAAAGGTTATGGATTTAATTACCTTCAGTGTCAAGGAGGTTACGACGAAGGTCCTGGGAAGTGCCTTGTAAGTTTTTACCATTTAATCTCACTTGAAGATATTCAAGAAATAAAAAAGATTAAAGAAATTAGAGTAAAAGTGTTTTTAAATAGGGATTCTGATTTATCTGTACCCAGCCTTTATAAAATTTTCAAAGGAAGTGATTGGCAAGAAAGAGAAACTTATGACATGTTTGGAATTAACTATTCGGATCATCCTAATC
>QCUF01000021.1 GCA_003210825.1 Prochlorococcus sp. AG-676-P15-1
TCTGGACATATCGCAGGAATATTGAGTGGCTTTATTATTTTTATTCTTTGAAGCGAGAATATATTTTTCCTTAGGAATGATTAAATTAACTATATCTAAATCTTAAAAATCTTATTTAATTTAGTTAATATATTATTAATGAAGAAAAATTTTTCAATCAGACTAATATCTAATAATGAGATCCAGAAAGTTACTGATTGGGCTAGGTTAGAGGGATTTGCTCCTGGATTTGATGACATCTCAATTTATAAAAATACCGATAAAAAAGGGATATGGGTTGGATGTCTTGATAACGATCCTATAGGCTCTATAGCTTGTGTTAAATATAATTCTTCTTATGGATTTATAGGATTATTCATCGTAAAAAAAGAATTCCGAAATATGGGTTATGGAGTGAGATTATGGAAACATGCATTAGATTATTTGAAAAATGTTGGTTGTATTGGTTTAGAAGCAGCTCCAAACAGATTAGATGATTATCAAAGGTGGGGTTTTAAAAAATCTTCCATAACAAATAGATGGAAATTAGAAGGCATTCAAGATTTACCAAATGGGAATTTTTATAAAGATGATAATAATACTTTTAGTGTTGTTCCAGGTAACCAAATTCCCCCTGAAGCTGTTTTAATATACGATTCGCAACGAGAACCTAGTCCTAGGCCTCACTTCTTGAATGATTGGCTGAAGAATTCTTTTGGAAATGTTAGTGCGCTTGTTGATAATAATGGCATGTGCCATGGCTTTGGGAGGATAAGACCTTGTATGCTTCAAGATAATAATAAAGGTTGGCGAATTGGCCCTCTACTGGCTGATACGCCTCCTTTAGCAGAATTACTTATTAGAAAATTAGTTAGGAATCTAGAAGCTCAAATCTTATTGGATTGTTCGAATCTCAATCCTTATGCAAATTATCTTTTATCTAGTATGGGTTTTAAAGAAATTTCACAAACTTATAGAATGTATAAAGGAATTCAACCTTCATGCCCAATGAATCAGGTATATGGGCTTGCTTGTTTAGAGTTGGGCTAGTCATTTTTCTAATACATCATATTTTTTCTTACTTCTATTTATCTTTCATAAATAGAAACTTTATAGAGTTATGACTTTATTAGATTTTGAGAAGGTTAATTCTCAGCTGTTTTTAATATCCTTTCTACAGTATCTGCATTAATTATTATAATCTCTCCATTATCAATGTCTGCCACTTGAAACAAGGTCCATGAATTTGGATTTCTCGCTCCTCCTATACAGTTAATAACTTGCCCAATCCAATATTCATCCCGACCTTTTTGATCATTCCCCGGAGGCTTTTCATTTCTAATTACTACATGATCACCAGGCTTAACGAAAAGAAATTCATAAGTTTCCGAAAAGGCCATAACGTAATATCTCTGATAGTACAAGTATACTATCGAGTCTGTATTTTTGGTTTTACTTTATGAGTAATATTTATTCTCCTAATCATGTGAGAAATATAAATTTTAAATAAAAAAGTCAAACTATTTAAATTAGAAATAAATTACGAAGCTATTCAAATTTTTATATCTTTTAATGATGATTAGATTAAAAGAAATATGACTGTAAAAAAAATGTAACTGATCTTTAAATTAAAATAGATTTAAGTTGATCAAGGATATCAGTACGACTAGATACTAATTTTGTAAATAATAAATAAACTAACCCACCCATAGCAATTCTTCCATTTAATTTTTCTAACTGCTTGAGTTTCTTAAACAATTTTTTTTTAATTCTTATTGAAATTTAATCGCTTATATTAAAAAAAAAGTATCGGTTGTTTCTAAAAATTATTTTATTTGACGAACAAAGTATATTAGTTTTCGTTAAAAATTTATTTAAATAGTGGAGGAGATTAAAGCCACCCTTCTTTCATTTTTAAATAAAGTTGTTCTGTTTCCGCAGAATAAATATTACTGTCTTGATATGATTGCTGCTGCTGCTGTTGTTGTTGCTGAGTAGAATCGATTTCTTGAGTTTTTACTTCGCTCATTTGCCCATTGAAAAAATTGATGTGTTTATTCTCTCATATTTAAAGCTTTTTTTGTTTGTTTGAATTCTTAAATTTTATTTAAATTTATTTTAATCTGATGTTTCGCCTTTTATTTACAGAGAAATCATTTGACAGCAGTAGTTTTGGAATATAGAAATTGAACCTCCCAATATACTATTCCAAGAAAAATTGCACTTGCAAGAAGAATTTCAGAAATTGTAAGCATGGCTTTACTGTTAGTATTTTAATTTTCGTATCAACTGACACAGAAATCAATAGGTAATATATACATAAAAAATTTTATATAAATCTTAAGTGATTAAACTAGGTCTTTGAATATTATAAAATTAAAATAAATTTAAAATTCTTTCGTGGAAAATTCCATAAACATTTCTATCTTGATCCCCTTGATACCAATGGGTATGGCTTTGCTTATATTGAGTCTGCTAGTAAGTTTCAATAGAACAATAAATAGACTTACCAAGCCAGTTAGCGCCCTTGCAGTCTTTTCTTTATTAAGTTCTGCTCTGATAAGTGCATTCTTATATTTTAAAAAAATTGAAGGCGAAGTATTTTTATCTGATTATCTAAAACTCTTTGGAAGTACAAATTTAACACTCCACCTAAATTCTTTAACTGAAAAAATCGTAATATTTTTTGCCGTAATAATCGCAATTGTAATTGGAGTGCTCTTTTATAAATTGCCTAGGCGAAAAGGCTATGTCTCATTGATTATCGGAATTAGCTTGATTTCTTCCTCAATAATGTTTGCAGTATTTTTTCTTGATTTTTCAGTTTTAATTTAGGATTGAGTTATCATCGCTAAGGCTTCATTAAGTTCTTCAACGTGATTAAGTTCGTCTTGCGCAATTTCTTTTATCTTTTGATCTTCAGGGTGATCTTTTAGGTACTTTGTATAGGTATTAAATGCATGCTCTTCAATTTTGATATTTACGTCATAAGCATTTCTTGGAGAACAGAAATAATAAAAAACCATAATCCAGTAATAGACAAGTACAAGGTGCCTTGCTAAAAACCTGTCAATCCAAAACTTATCTCCTCCTCTTTTCTCCATTTCTTTTAGATGCTCCGTCTCATTAATGGCTTGGTAAAAATGTTCTTTCATCAAAAACATTGTGATGTCATTTTTTAATCCAAGTGATTCTTTGAAATGAAGAACAGAAAGAAAAGCAAAATAAGGAGACCTTGCAATAACTTCTAATACCCAAAATCTCTGCAAATGCCTATCTGAATAAACAAAATCAAGGATCTTAACCGTATTGTTTAGGATAAATGAATTCAAATTTTTCATAAAAACCTCAATCTCTTTATAATAAGTATAATTACTTAAATACAAGGCGTTTAAACTTTTAACTAATAATTAATATTTTTAAAGTTTAAGCAAATCAAAATTAAGCATTGAAAAAAAAATTTTTTAATGCATATTTTAAATAGCTAAATTTTTTAAATGACTTCAACAGAAAAGATTGCCAATGCTAAAAAAAGAATTAATGAGTTAGAAAGACTAATTAAATATTGGGATAATTCAAATGAACAAAATATCAAGAAAATTGATTTTGAAGTTAATAATGAAAAGATAGCTGCTTAATTTATTAGCTTGAAATAAACTACGCTAGTTTTCTTATATATTTAGTACATTACTTACGTGTTTAATATTCATATCATTCATTTTGAGTGATTAGAGCAATTAAACCTATTTTCAAAATTCAAGATTACAAATAATCTAGTTAAATATTAGATTATTTTATGAATACATTTACTAACAAATACTTGTTTCCTATAAAGTTACTCCCTTGGATTTTTTGGGGTTTCATATCAGTTGTGGGTGTTTATTTATTCTCTAATGCATGGATAAGTTAAGGATTAAATGATTGTTTAGCTCCTTTTAATCCAGTCAGGTGAACCTCCAAACCAGTCAGAAATGTCATCTTTATTTGGATTGAAATGATTCTCTCTTTCTAATCCATCAATTCCTAGCGATTGAATTAGTCCATTAATACTATCTTCGCTTTGTCTTCCATGTCTTCTGATACTATTTGCTTTTTTTAACCAAAGAGATATTGTCGAGCTGTGTTTTGCATATTTTTCAACGTATATTCTTTCTTTTAACGAAACTTCTTTATCTAAGGATATTCTTCTAACTATTTCCTGGATTTTTAATCTTTTTTGAGTACTTAAAAGCATTAGATAATAAATAACTTAATTTTTTATAGGAGCTTTATGGCAAAATAACTTGTCAATATTAATTTCAAGAAATTTCTCTATCTAAAAGGGTTTATAAGGGTATTGGTTATGAATTGCTTAAATTAAGGATTAATTTGTCTTTGATGATACCAAGAAATATATGAAAATCTTATGGGAGAATTAAGAAAGATAAATAATTTTAATTTTATTTATCAAAATAAAGACTTACAGAATTAATGAGTTGCGAAATGGTATTTTTGTACTATTATTAGTACAGATGTATTATTAAAAATGAAAATTTTATCTTCTTCCCCATACGCTACATTTAATCCAAAAGAGTGGAACTCACTTTCAAGAGCTAACTGTAGATTCTCTAGTACTCCAATAAAAATTAAAAAAAAGTTTTTTAGTAACTTTAAAAATGTAAAATCTACTAAAAATATACAAGAAAATAATAAGCTTCCAAAACAAATACAACTTGCCTTCTCGTAATAAAAAATTTCAACTAATATTCAGTTTTACGAAAAATATTTTAAGAATCCCTATTCTTTGTTAGATTAATAGAAATACAAAAAAGGTTTTAAATTTGTCTGTAGATCGCGAACTTTTGAAAGAAGTTACTCAAGAACTTTGGAACACGGTTAAAAAGCTAAGGCCAGAAATAGATAGGGAAACTCGCCTTCAGTTAGTTTTAAAAGCTTTATTAACTATTGGGGATTTACCAGATCAATTGCAAGCAGCAATGGTAGTAGGGGTTTGTGCCGAAATGGATAAAAGCGATATTGAAAATGCTGACGGTAATTCAAATACTAAAGAAAAGAGTAATTCCACTTCCGTTGATTCTTCTACTGGAAGAAAAGTTTTTAGAAGAAGTTCTGCAAAATAAAAGCTTCTTCTAAAATAAATTAGCCTTTAACTTTTTTTGATTCGTTTTTAGAGATTTTTAGAAATAGAAAATATGAAATTACTAGTAAAAGTGGTACAAAGATAGAATGCAAAGTCATCATCAACTCTGTTTGACTCATTCCTATTAGATTTGAGTCGTTTGGTAGCTGCTCTGACCAAGTACCAGCTAAGTGCCAAGCCTGGGGAATAGATAAGAAAAACATATAAAAACTATAAGTAAAAGTTATATTCAAATAAAGAATATCATCCTTAAAAAAAATTACTTTTTTTCTTCTTATTTCTTAACTAAAGATATTTTTTCGACTTTGTCGAATGCTTTAAAGATCTATCGTTTTAAGAAGCTTTTTATATTCCTTCTTCCCAATGATTTTTTCAGCCGCATATGCTCCACTTGCTGAGACAGCAGGTATACCAATTCCGGGGAAAGTACTTGCTCCACAAGTAAGCAAATTTTTAACAGATGTTTTACATCCAGGGAATAGCCCTTGAGCAGCCGATAATGCTGGGCCGTAGCTACCACAATAAGTATTGGTATACTTTTTATGCGTTAAAGGAGTGCCAAGCAATTTTATCTCAATTCTATTATCTATATCAGGTATTATTTTTCTTAAAGATTTGAGAAATATTGAACATCTTTCCTCTTTAAGTTCTTTGTAACCTAACTCATTAGATTTTAAATTCTTCCAAATTTCCCATGGTTCATTGGCAGGAGTATACCCATGCAGGACGTGTTTACCTTTTGGTGCCATACTCTTATCTAATACAGAAGGAATTGAGAAAACTGCTACATTTCTTTCTGCAGTAATTCCTCTCTCCCAGTTATCAACGTGTATTGCATGAATTGGTAAATTTTGTAGACCAGAGGCATCAAAACCTAAATGAATATGAAGAAAAGAACCGCATTTATTAATATCTTTAGCCTTTGGGCTCCATTTTTTTTGGAATTCTTGTGGAATTAATTTTCTGGAAGTCCAAGCATCAGTATTCATTACGACAAAGTTCGAAATAAAATTGGAACCATTTTCTAAAGTTACACCTGAGGCAATATTTTTACTAAAATTTACAGCTTCTACTTTAGAAGAAAGAATTAGTTCACCGCCATTTCTTTTGAAAGCATCAACTAATGCCTTTACTATACTTTCACTTCCTCCCTTTGGATATTCTAAATACGATTCAGGTTTAAACCATTCATCAAATAATGTAGCCATCGCAGCAGAATTTGTATCATGCATTGGCATCCCACTTATTAAAAAACTAAGCAAATCAACCCAGTTTCTAAGGAAAGGATCATTTAGGTGACTGTCGACAATATCCCCAAAACCACCATTTAGCTTTGGTAATAATTTTATATTAGGTAAGAATTTAGATGCTAATTTTATAATCTCTAAAAAATTAATTGTTTCAGGTGAACTAGAGAGGAGCGGGATTTCACTTACTATTCGACTAAGAGGTCTTATCCCTGATACAAATGAATCCCACTCATTAACTGACTTTTCACCTCTTAATAATTTTATTCTTTCTTTAAATGGTTCTTGTCCTACTTCCAAATTGAATTCGCCTTCAGGAACATTGACATGCCATCCTTGATATTTAATAAGTTCAACCTTTGCGTCAATTAATCTAAGTATTTGCCCTAAGGGATTGGTCGTAGGCCATTTTCCGATACCACTCCATAATGAAGGACCAGATTCAAACTTATAACCTCTCATATTAAAGCTATGCGCTACACCTCCTGGTTGAGAATGGGCTTCAGCTATTAGAACTTTTCTACCTGCTAGGGCTAATAAAGAACCGCAACATAAACCCCCAATTCCACTACCTATGATTATTACGTCGTATTTATTCATCAAAAATTAAACCCTAAGAATAAATCTTAAAGCTTAAACAAAAGTATTTGTTGTTGTTGTGATACTAAGAACAACTGCAAGGAAAAATATATAAGGGACAGCCTTAAGTGGAATATGACCTTGTCTTTTAGAAATGAAATCCATTTTTCAAAATTAACTTATGTAAAGATAATAGTTGAAATTTGTTACGAATGTGTGTCTGTGCTCTACTTTCTTAGAAATATTTTGAAATAAAGAAGAAATTTTATTTTATTTTTTTTTAAAACCTTTTTATGATGAATAAAAAATAATATTTAAAATGATTCTTGAGGCAAAAAAATTACCACAATACACAGAAATAAAAAATTTAGAGAGTATTGCTAAAAAAGATGGAAGTGGTATTGAATATGAAGATTTAATAGGAACTTGGAAATTTAATTCCGTCTGGAAGAAAGGCTCAAAAGAAATAGATAATATATCTAGTTCCATTCTTCAAGTATTATCAGCAAAATTAAAATTAAAGAAAACTAATTCTCAAAATAATATAGTTGATTACGAGATAAACAATTCAGTTAGTTTTGGGATACTATCGATTATTTTCTGTGGGCAAGCATCATTAAAAGGTCCGAGGCCTCTATTGCCCTTTTTCTTCGAGAACTTAATAATAAATATTGGAAATTTTACCTTAATTAATAAACCTTTAAAAAAACCAGAAGAAAAGCAAATGCCTTTTTTCTCTCTAATAGCTATCAGTAAAGAAAAAAATTGGATGTGTGCTAGAGGAAGAGGAGGAGGACTCGCAATTTGGATTAAGTCTTGATCTTTTAGTGATATTCACCAGGATGATCAACTTTTCTGACGGTAACTTTATCCACTTTTTGTCCATTAAATCTTAAAAGATCATCACCAGAGAAACTATATCCAAGTCTTTGAGCAATAAGTGCTACATCATCTGCAGTTGCAGAAGAAGTAACCTCTTTTCTTAAATTATCTTCTGACTGCATTTGTTTTAAAAATTTTCTAATTTCAGAGAAACTCATTTTAACTTTTATGCATAATTTTATATTAAAGCCTTAGAAAAAAATTAAATTGTTTTTTGCAAAGACCAATAAAACTAAATAAACACTATATTAAAAGTATGACTTACTTATTTTTATATGTAGTTGGGATAGTTTTGATATGGTGGATATATCGTGTCGGTTGGGTTGAGGCTTTGAAAACAGTAATTAAAGTTTTAGTTCCTTCAATTCTTATAATTTTATTTAATATCAAAGCAGGAAGATTACTTTTCAAAAATCCTTTAGTTGGATTATTCAGTGCTTTACCAACTTCAATTTTTATTTATAGGGGTTCCCTTCCAGTCGTGGCATCTATTAATAACTGGATTGATACTAAAATAAGCAAATATGAAGAATCCAAAGACGTAATTGATACCGATTCAATTCCTCTAGATGATTAATATTTTAAGCTAGTCAAATCCCAGAAATAATTCTTTGTGTACTACAAGAACATCAAATAAAGATGTTCCATGGGAAGGACTTATTGGAATATTATCTACATTTAATGCCTCTGCACAAATTAGATGGCCATCCCATCTTGTATTATGTTCACTCATTCGGATTGACCAATCAATTACTTTTTTAAAGTGCTCAGGCATCTCAGATCCAATTTTCCTGCATATTTGGCAAAGATTTGTAAGAAGGGGCGGTTTGGATGGCCTTTTTAAATCTTTAACAAGACTTGGTTGTGTAAATACACTGGTGTATCTGATGTAGTCAATTAATTCATAATCTTCATCTGAAAGTTCTGCTTTATTCAATGCTATTTCAAATTCTTTTACAGGGGTAATTGGCCTTTTAATTATCTCATTTTTCATTATTGTCTGATTCTGATAAATCCTTTTCCTCTGATTCTTTAGTAACTTGATCGAGATCATTGGTAAATTTTTTCTGAGGAGATTTTGGTATATTTTCGCTCTCTGGCTCATTAATTACTTGATCTATCTCGTTTTGAAATTCATTCGATGCTTTTTTTAAGCTTTTTAATGTTTTGCCAAGTTGTTTTCCTAATTCTGGTAATTTCTTGGGACCAAAAATTAATAGAGCTAGAATTAAAATTACTGTTACTTCTGGTAAACCTACCCCAAAGATATTCATGATATAAGTCTATTTAATTCATTATTAAAATCTATTATTAATATAATCTAATGATTTGAAAATATCATTTTATAAACTCGCTTTGTTACTCTTCAAAGAAGTTTATAAAAAATAATTGTAATTATTACTCCCTTAAAAAAAACTAACCAAAGTAGTTGGTAATCACTTAATTTTAATTTTTCTTGGTACCACTTAATAAGTATTTTGTGTCCTTTAATTATTCTTTTTATTAATTTCAAAATCTATTTTTTAGATAAGACTAACTTTATATCAAAACTGTATAGGATGGAAATGATAAATTAATAAATTTTGGTTATCAGTAAGTACAAATTTTTTAAATAAGTAATCAAATTTAATCCAAATTATTTTTGGCTTTCTTATTCTTTTAAAAATTAGCTTTGCATAAATCAAACTAAATTACAAAAATGTAATTAACTTTTTTTAAATATAATGAAAATCTTATTATCAGTTTTTTTCTTATTTGCCTTTATACCTCCATCAAAGGGAGTTACTACAAAAATGTTTAAAGTATTGGATACTTGTGCTAGATACCGTCTTGGAGAGATTGATGCTAAACAAGCTATAGAAAAACTAAAATTAAAATCTATGAATTCTTCCGAAATTGACTTAAAAAATATTGTAAGTAATTACTGTTCTGTATTCACCCCAAATGAAAATATAAAATTCTAAAAATTATTTTTAGAGATCTTAAATTTTTTTATTCCAATTATAATTTTTTAATTTTTCTTTTATTTCATTTACTCTCTTATTGTTAGTAATTTTTAAATTAAAAAGTATTCCCAAAAAAAGAATGAGAAATAAAAAACTATATATGGCAAATTCCATAAGAATAGATATATTCAACAACATTAGTAAATTAGAGGAATCTTTTAGTATCTTTTAGAACAATGTTTGAAAAATTTATCCAAAACTTTGTTGTTTTTGGTCACAGAAAAATAATTATTGCTTCTAAGATAGAGTTTTATATAAACTATTTTGCAGATAGGAGATAAAGTACCACAATTTTCTTTACTAGATCAGAATGGCACTAAAAGGTCAAATAATGGATTAAAAACTCCTTTAGTTTTGTTTTTCTATCCAAAGGACGACACCCCGGGATGCACTATAGAGGTTTGCGGATTTAGAGACAAGTATGACCTTTTTAAAGTCCTTGGTGCTCAAGTTTGGGGGGGTAAGTAATGGTAGTTCTTCAAGCCACTTGGCATTTGCCAACAAAAATAAATTACAATATCCTTTGCTATGCGATAAAAATGATTCACTAAGAAAGGCTTTCAAAGTACCAAAAGTACTCGGCTTATTAGATGGAAGAGTTACCTATGTTATTGATAGAAATGGGTTTGTTAAACATATCTTTAGAGATTTGTTGAATGGCCCAGAACATATAAAAGAGGCAATAAGAGTGTTAAAGGAAATTCAAAATCAGTAAATTAATTATTCAAACCCTTAGAAATTAATATCTTTTCTTATAGGATGTTTTCTATTAATAAATCAAACTTTATGAAAAAAATAGGGATGCAAGCAGTTGATGAAGCAATTGAAAATGGTATTGACCTAGATGGTACTCCAATCCCCTCAAAAATGCTTGAGCTTTACAACAGGATTATGAGCGAAGAAAACAAAAGAGAAAGAAGCGGAGTCAAAAAGTCAATGAGAAATAGATGTGTTAAAACAGGTTCTAAGCATTTTGATAAGGAAACTTTAGATCAATTATTAATTGATTCTGGTTGGGAAGGCCTCAAAGAAAAAGAAATTTTATTCTTCTACAGTTAATAGAATCTATCTAAACCATCCTTTTTTGATCGGAGTCTTTTCTTCTTCTTTTTTAATAGAAGTTATTTTTACAGCTTTCTTAAAAGCCAAGTTAGCTTCTACTACTGTTATTGTTGATATAAGAAATAAGCCTGTTATACCTATTAATTGCTCTGTTTGACTTGGTTCTTTATCACCTTGCAAAATTATTCCTATAACAAACCATGCAGTTACTACTCCGGTAGTAATAAAATATGGTAACCATCTTCTCTGATATAGATAACCAGTTCCAACTCCTGGTAAGAAATTTAGTAGGGATGCGACCCATCCGCTTGAAGAAGCTAATACTTGTTCTTTTGATAATTTATCCATTTAACTAAGTGTTAATTAAATGAGAATTTATGTAAGCAAAAGATATGACTGCGCAAACTACCCAACTAAAAGGTAAAAACATTCTAATTTTTTCTTGCTTATCTTTCATAACTTCATTATGGAAAAGATTTTATGAATTCGTGGTTAAAAAAATTTATAAATTAATTATGAAAAAAGACGGTTAAAAGTAACCGTCTTTTTAGTAATAATTTTTTTGAAAAAAAACTATGCTTTTCCTTTAGTTCCGGAAAGTAATTTAAGCTCATTCTTGACTTCTTTTTCCCTTTCTTCAAGATGTTTTAATTGTGATTTAAAAGCATCTTCAAGTCTTTTTCTTTGGGTTGTGATTTCATCAAGTTCTTCTTGATGATGGTTTTTCTTGAGTTCTTTCATCTCGGTATCAGAAATAACATATACTGGACGATATGAAGGAGTTTCAAAAAGAAGATCAAACATTGAATACATAGTGACCTTTGAATTAAGTACAAATCAAATATCTTACAAATATTAGAATCTTGTAAGGATATAAACCGAAGAAAATTATACGGCAAATACACCGAATTTCGGTTTACCTAACTAAACCGGCCAGTATTTACCGATCTATTTTTAATTGGTAATGTAATGTACAAGTATATTCGGAAATGAGCTGAGGATATTTAAGAAATAAAAATGGATTTAATTATTACTTCCAGATTAGTAATTCCTTCAAGAGAATTAAAATGGCGTTTTTCTAGATCATCTGGCCCGGGAGGTCAAAAAGTAAATAAAACTAATACCAGAGTAGAAATTATTTTTAATATCGAAGAATCAAAAGTCTTAAATGATTATCAAAAGAAAGTTTTAACGAAAAAATTGAAAACTAAATTAGTCAATAACTGTATTTGTTTAGCCGTCCAGGAAGAAAGGAATCAATTACTTAATAGACAAATAGCTATTATAAGAATTAGCTCAGTAATTAGAAATTCATTAAAAAATTCATCCAAAGTTAGAAAAGCAACGAAACCATCCAAAGCCTCTCAAAATAGAAGGCTTGACTCCAAAAAAAAACGGGGAGAATTAAAGAAGAATCGACAGAGAAAATATTAAATTATTTAAATTAATTTTGATGAAAAAATTTTCTAACTTTCAATGTCCAAATTGGATTATTTTATTGATATCTTTGATTTGATTTCTTTTCATTAAACGTCCAAATAAATGAAAAAAGAATATGATTTTTGGTTAATTGATTCTAACTCTGTTGGAGTAATTCGTTTTTATAAAAAAAACGAGAATAAAGAGGATTTGATCGAATTTATGCTTATTGAAGAAGGTATTGTCATGGGTAGTCATGGTGAAAATCCACCTTTAATGAAAACAAGAAAAGAAATGAAGATCCAAGAAGCAAGATTATTTTGGAAAAAATTAATAAATGAAGGATGGCAAAAAACTAATCCTAAATGGTAAACAAATTTTGCTTTAAAAATAATTTTAAATTTAGAAAAATAAATTTATTTCCCAAAAAAAGAATTTTTTTAATTTTAAAAGGTTTTCCAAAATCAGTTACTAAATTTAAAAAACTAAAATATGAATATATTTTATTTATACGCTTATAAAAGTCCCTTTAGGATATAACTCTGCAATTCTATTCTTTTGTATAATATTTTTTTTCTTAAGGTCATTTTCATATCTTTTTAGCATCATCAAATAATTAGTAGATCCAAACAAAAATAAAAAAATAATGAATTGAAAGCCTGCCTCTAAGTTCATAATTTTATATTTAAACTTTATTTAAATTTGACAACTTTTTTATAAAAAGACATCAGTATTTATATCTATTTAAAAGAAAAATTAATATCTCTATAAAATTAAAGGATTTTTTATAGGAATATATAAGTTAATTTATTAATTTTCAATAGCAATTTGTTTGGACAATGCTTAGCATTTGAAAAAAACAAATTTGAATAATAATTTATCTGAACAAGCTTTTAATCAACTCCTTTTGCAAATTGTGGGTACAAAATTAATAGATAGTCTTAATATGATTGATTCAGATTCAAAATCAAAGATTGAAAAATGCATAGCTATCACTAATGAAGAATATTCTTATGCATTATCATTACAGGCTGATTGTGTTCCAGATTCCAAAAGAATGATAATTCAAGCTCAAAAAAGATTAGAAAGTCTCAACTCATTGTTGACTTTAGCGAAATTAATATAAATTTAAAAACGATTTCTATTTACTTTATAAATTTGAATATCTGACTCTTAAATTTTAAAAAGTAAAAAATGCAGGAAATTATTAATAATGAAATACCATATAAACCACCTAATGGATTTGTATTAGCTGCACCATAACCAACTAACCAGTTAGGCGCTTCTTTAGATATATTTATTAAACCATTATTCAAAACAAACCAAATACCGACAAGTCCACCATGAAGACCAATAGCACCCCATAATGATCCCTCATCTTTTAATCTTATAATTGAACAAAGTATTCCTAAAGTGAATAAACCTAACAAAATGCCTAATGTATTCCAAAATGGCATTTTGAATCCAATATGAGCAAGGCTAAAAACTATAGATTGACTAATTAAGGCAACTTTTATTCCAAATTGAAGTTTTAAGTCTTCTAAAAGCCATCCCCTAAAAATTATTTCCTCAGCGACCCCAATGCCAAAAGTAAGTAAAATCCCATTTAATATTATGTCTGAGGACAATCCTCCTGAAAAAGTAATGTAATTACTTTTGATTAATGGTATCAAAATTAAAATTAGTAATATTAAAGCAAAAATAATCCCTTGAGAAAAAGATAAGATATTATTCAAAAAAGTTTTATTATTTAAACCAAGTGTTTCCCAACTATTTCTTATTTGCCATCGAAAATTAAACCATGCAGGCATTAAGGAAATAAATAATAAGAATGTAAATATTGTTCCTATTAAGGATAAAGCTTCTTTGCTTAAACTTAAGAATAAAAATGACTGCGAGAATATCCAACCTAACAAGTAAAGAAATGGGACGAAGATTATAGTTGAAAAAATTTTAGTTTTATGAAGAAAAATACTGTTTGTTTGTTTTTTGCTTTTCTTGTTTGAATTATGCATATTTTTTATTTAATAAATTAATTAAGCTAAAATTTTCTTATCGACTCATCTATATTTTTTGACGAACCTGCCTTTCCAGTTAAGACTCTAAAAATTTGTTGTAACAAATTCGAATTTTTCTTTTTTTTATGAATTTCTTTTTTAGATAGGTGCGATAAATCTCTATAAAATTTTCTGGTAATTTTATCTTCTTCTTCGCTAGGCCAAAGTAAATTAGAACCTTCTTCATATTCTTCCTGGTATCTTTTTTTATTCATTTTTTTTGCATATCTAAACAATTTAAATTCTACTTATTGCCAATACTTAAAAGTATTCTTTACTTAGTTTGTATATTTATTTAAATGTAAATGGAACTTAATTTCAAGACTTTAATGTTTACAGCCTTATCTCCAATACTCATTGTTGCAGCAATTCTTGTGGTTTATTTATTTCATTAAGTTCAATTTTGTTATCTAGAAATTTTTAATTTAAATAATTTTCAAGGGTGAATAATACCAGTTTTTTCTAAAACAAAGGATAAAATTGCTATTGCAGCCATAACTGTAAGGATTTTGTTCTTATTGATGAAATCCATATTAGATATAGATAATTAATAACTAGTGCTCTTTTTAAAAGTTAAGCGTATATGGTTTTATATTCAATTATTTTAAAAAAAAAATATATTTCATTAATAAAAATTTTCATAAATAACGATACTAAACTGTAAATTATATTTAAATTTAGTTTAAAGATTATTTTTATGGATAAAAAAGGAGCAAAAGGCTATTGGATATCAACAGCAAAAATAATTAATCAGGAATTATTTGATGAGTATGTAAATAAAGTTGCGCCATGGCTAAAAGAAGTTGGAGGGGAAGTATTTGCAAAAGATACAGAACCATTAGGAAAGGAACGAACTGAGGATTCTAATTTAGCGATTATTTGTGAATTTCCTTCTATGAGGGCAGCAGTTGAAGCTTTTGAATCTGAAGAATATAGAGAACTTTCAAAGTTGAGAAGAAAAGCAACTGAGAATTCTACCTTTACAATAATGGAAGGTTTAGATGAAGCTGCAAAATTAAGAAAAGCGATGGGGAAATAATTTGTTATTCATAATTTCTGTGATTTCTATATATAGTGATTAATAAGAGAATATTTATAAGAAATTAATGGATCACAGCTATGTTGGAGATTTAATACCCTCTATAAACTCATATCAGAAAATTATTGATCAATACGAAAGAGGTTTAAAAAAAGGAGAATTTTATGAGGAGCAAATTGGAGAAGATTTAATTTATCCAGATTGGTAAAAAATGCTTACAACAAAAATTACTTATGCTCTATCAGATTGGATTAGAGAGTGGCGAAAATGTAGAAAAGAAAATCCATCTCTTGATGATTGTATAAAGTTTACAGAATGGAAAATAGAAAATTATGAATTAACAGATAGTGATCGTATGATAATTGAGAGTATTTTACTTTATGAAACTGAAGAAAGTTGAAAATTTTATTAATCTAATTTTTCATATAAATTTCTCCCCTTCCAAGTCCATCCATTTCCAGTAACTGTTTTATAAATAGATAAAAAACTTATATAAATCACAATAAATCCGCCTATGCTATTGAGGTACCAGTAATTATTAGGAATATTAAATTTATTCTTAAATATTAGCCTTTTTAATCCATAACTAATAATAGATATAAAAGAAATTAGAAAAGTTAGTAAATATATCTTTGTATTATCAGTAAAATTAATTTTTATTAGTGATATCAGAAATAAAATCAAAGGAAATGAATATAAGAAAAATACAAATATTGATGCACTTAGTGATTTTAAAATATTTTTTTCAAGGCCTAGGAACCAGTTTTTACTCCATCCTTCTATTAATGAATTTAAATTTCTATACATATTAAGAGAGATATCGTTAATTGCTATAGAAAAATTTAAATTTAAATTATTTGATTTTATTTTTTCGGCTAATGCTAAATCTTCAACGACTTCATTATATGTTTCTAGATGTCCGCCAATTAGATCATAAGATTTTTTTTTAAATAGCATAAATGGACCTGCGGCAAAAGAATCTTTATTTGATGAATCATTAGTTTTAAAAATTGGGAAACCTAGCATAAGAAGACTAGTCATTATTGGTTGAACCATCCATTCTGCTAAGCAATTACAATTTATTTTTGGAGCTAAAGATAATAAATCAATATCTTCGGTACAAGATTTTAATAATGCATTAAAAATACAATTTTTACCAATTATGACGTCCGCATCTATAAATAAAATCCAATCAGTGGTTAATTGTTTTGATCCTTTATAGCAAGCCCAATTTTTCCCAACCCAATTTTTGTCTCTTGGTCTATCCCCAGACGAAATAATTTCTATATCATCATTTTTTTGAAAATATTCATCCTTGCATTTTATAGCTTTATGATAAGTATTATCAGTACTTGAATCATCAACAACTAAAATTTTAAAAGTTTGGCAAGGTTTTTTTATTTCACTTAATGCTTTTAGGCAATTGACTATATTTATCTCTTCATTATAAGCCGGTATTAAAATTGATAAGCTCTCATTAAGTGGCTTTGAATAAAGAGAATGTTTTAAAAAAGGTGCTTTATTAAAAATATATATTTCATAAAAAAATGAAAATAATATAAGAATAAAAGATAAAAAACCCAAACATAAGATGATGTTATTTGCGTTTAAAATCATTTCTTGGCTCTTATAGATAGGATCTCTATTTACTTTTTAATATTAAAATTATATCTTTAAAATCTAATTAGATAGGATAGGTCAAACAGAGCATTAAAATTCTCGTATAAATCGATAAAAAAGTAAATCAGCATATTTACGGATTTACTTGAAATAGAGATAGGAGTAATTTATGAATGTTGAGTTAGGAGGCAATCTAAATGATTGATAGTCCGCCTGAAATTTAGCAAATTTACAAATATAGGAAGTGTATTCCTGACAATGGGATTAATCGAAAAATAAAGTTCAATCAATTAGTCTGATAAGACTTCGCTTTATAATTACCAGCGACAAAAAAGGACTAAATTTATCGAGAAGTATCCCCTGATCCACCTATTTTAAGCTCATGAATAAATGAACTTCAAAATATGTATTATAAATCAAAAAGTAGGAAATAATAATTTAAAAGAGGACTGTTATCACAGGCCTCTTTTTTACTGATTTATATAATTTTAAATGTTTATTATTAGTTAATATTAATTTTCAATTTGAAATAAATTATATTTGTAAAATGAAAGAGAAAAATTTATTCCCATCCATCGAACCAAGAGAAAAGGGTTTTTTACAAGTAAGTAAGATTCATTCTATTTATTGGGAAAGATCTGGAAATCCAAAAGGTAAAAAGATATTAGTAATTCATGGTGGCCCTGGAGGAGGAAGTCAGCCAAGATATAGGCGATATTTTAATCCTGAAAAATTTGATATTATTCAATTTGATCAAAGAGGCTGCGGTTCTTCAAGACCTTTTTCAGAATTAAGAGAAAATACAACAGGCGACTTAGTAAATGATATTGAAAAATTAAGAGTAAACTTGAAAATAGATTCTTGGCATTTGTTTGGGGGTTCATGGGGATCTACTTTAGCTTTAATTTATGCAATTAAAAATCCATCAAGAGTCTTAAGTATGACCTTAAGAGGAATATTTTTATGTAGAAAATTTGAACTCTTATGGTTTTATCAATATGGCGCAAGTGAGATATTTCCTGAAGAGTTTGAAAAATATATTGAAGTAATTCCTAAGGATGAAAGGGTTGACTTGATATCTTCTTTTTACAAATATCTTACCTCCCCAGATATTGAACTTAGATCAAAAGCTGCCGCTGCCTGGACAAATTGGGAACTTTCTACAAGCCATCTTATAAAAAGAGATATTGATGTTGGTAAAAGTAAAACTAATTCCTTTTCAGATGCTTTTGCTAGAATAGAGTGTCATTATTTTATAAATAAGATTTTCTTAGAAGAAAATTTTATTTTGAAAAATATAAAGATTATAGAATCTATACCAACTAAAATAATTCAGGGTAGATATGACGTAGTTTGTCCTGTAAGGAGTGCATGGGACCTTAGTAGAAAATTAAAAAATTCAGAGTTAATTATCGTACATGATGCAGGTCATTCAATGAGCGAAAAAGGTATCACATTAAAATTATTAGATTCAGTTGAAAGATTAGAAAGTTTTTAGGCCGATTTTATTAAAAATAAATCTATCAAGCGTTATAGGCCATTATCTTCAATATTTTTAGCAATACTTCTTAGTAGCTCAACGATATCTGAGTCATCACATTCTGTATCCTCTTTAAGCAGAATACATTCATCCCTAATGCTTACATTAGTACTCCACCAAATTCCGGAACTATTAGTATCGTCCCATTCAAATCTATCGGACATTAGTACTAAGAGTTAACTTTAATTTCTTCTTTTAATTCTTCTTTTATTTCTACTTTAACTTCTTCTGGCCATTCAATATCAAACCTTGCATACTCTTCGGTTGCAAATCCTTCAGGATGGCGTTTACAAATTTTTCTTCTTCTAACAAAAACGTGGTCAACTCTTTTCTCTTTGTCAGGAGTAACAGTTCTTTCTAGTTCTATAACTTCAGTAAATTCTGTTGATTTAAGCTCGATTGTAGGTTTCTTCATGCTTACAATAAATAACCTCCATACATTAAAGGTTGATACTGATGATCGTGGATTTCTAGTTGTAACTTATTTAACTTAAGTTCTTTTTAAGATTAAATTTTTTGACAGCTTTTAAGGTTTTAATTTTCTTAAGAAAATAAATTTATAATTGAAGATTTAATTCATATTGAAGATCACTTTTTGGTTTTATATTGTTCTTTTTAGGATAATTTTTTCTCTTAATTAATGAAGTTCTTCTTGAGCCGTGTTTTAGATAAATTTCTTTTGAAATATCCCAATACCCATCTTTTTGAGTTATTTCTTGAATCTTTTTTCTCGCAATTTTAGTAGTTTTTGAGAGGTCGATAATTGGTTTTGCATATTCAGAATTTGAATACTCGCTTGAATTGAAATTTTCCATCAACCAAGGTTCATGTATAAAGTTGTCAGGATAATGCTTTATCTCCGGCACCCATTTTCTAATAAAATTCCCTTTTGGATCATGATCTTTACCTTGCTTAATAGGATTATAAATTCTGTTTATATTTATAGAGGTTGTACCTGATTGCATTTGGCATTGATTCCAATGAATCCCAGGCTCATAGTCAACAAATTTGCATGCCAATACTGAACCAGAATCTTGCCATGGTATCCATAAGTTATAGCTTGCAAAAGACATCAACATTGCACGCATTCTGAAATTAATCCAGCCATTAAAATTTAAAGATCTCATACATGCATCT
>QCUF01000022.1 GCA_003210825.1 Prochlorococcus sp. AG-676-P15-1
GCCCTGCTGCGATACCCCTACCTTTTCTTAATTTTTTCTTTCTTGAACCAGTATTTGATTTAAGTGTATTTAATGTTGAAGTCATGATTTTTAAGAGTAAAGCTGTTCAAGAGAAATACCTCTTTCTCTAGAGGCAGATTTGTGGGTTCTTAATTGGGAAAGGGCAACCATTGCAGCTCTTGCATTATTTAGAGGAGTCTTACTACCTAATCTTTTAGCTAAGACATTTTTTATACCTGCTAATTCTAAAACTGTCCTAATTGAACCTCCAGCAATTACACCCGTACCAGGAGCAGCAGGTCTGATAAGTACATTTGCAGCTCCATCTCTACCTTCAGATAAGGTAGGGATTGAATTATTTGGAGTTAAAGGGACTCTAACAAGATGTTTTTTACCGTCTGAGACACCTTTTCTAACTGCTCCAATAACATCTCCTGCCTTCCCGACTCCTACTCCTACTTGCCCTTTCTCATTACCAACAACAACTATTGCTCTAAAACTCATTTTTTTACCACCTTTTACTGTTTTAGATACCCTTCTAATTTGAACAACTCTTTCTTGCCACTCAGAATCCCTCTCATTTTTAGAATCACCTCTTCGATTTCTTTTTCGATCATTATTACGATTACCTCTCCTCTGCTCATTAGGACTAGATGAGGGTATATTTTCAGTCTTTGACTGATTTTCTTGTTTTGTTGGAGTGTCTGTCATGATAAAAATAAATATTTAGAAATTCAAGCCTGCATCACGGGCTGCATCAGCAAGAGCTTTAACCCTTCCATGGTATAGATTACCTCCTCGATCAAAAATAACTTGCTTTATACCTTTTTTAATTGCTCGTTTAGCTAATAATTTACCTACGGTTGAGGAGGAACTACAATTAGATGAATGTTTATCTGAATCCTCCTTAAGTTCTTTATCTATAGTGGACGCAGAACATATAGTTTGCTGTGCATCGTCGTCAATAACTTGTGCATAAATATGGTTATTAGAACGGTAAACAGATAACCTTGGTCGAGTTTTATTTCCGATTAAGTACCTCCTTAATCTTTTATGACGTTTTTGGGTTTGAAGTTTCCTTGAAATTTTAGTCATGATTTTAATGCAATTATTTTTTGCCGGATTTACCAGCTTTTCTGATGATTCTCTCATCTTGATATTTTATCCCTTTACCTTTATAAGGTTCTGGAGGTCTGATTGATCTGATTTTTGCTGCTTCGTTGCCAACAATTTCTTTATCAATTCCAGATACAGTTACGTTTGTATTACTCTCAACCTTGTATGTTATACCATCGGGGGGGGTCATTTCTACTGGATGACTATATCCAGCACTT
Organism: Prochlorococcus sp. AG-676-P15-1; assembly: GCA_003210825.1. Classification (GTDB taxonomy): domain Bacteria; phylum Cyanobacteriota; class Cyanobacteriia; order PCC-6307; family Cyanobiaceae; genus Prochlorococcus_A. Next base: position 1,335 of record QCUF01000022.1, read on the forward strand.
ACCACTAAATTTTTCCCTTTTACTTGAGCTCTAGATCCAACTCCTACGATTTCTAATTTCTTTGTATAGCCTTCAGTAACTCCTTGCACCATATTTGAAATCAACGTTCTACAAAGACCATGCCTTTCCCTTGAATATCTTTTAGTAGTTGATGGAGTAACAATTATCTGATTTTCTTTTTGGTCAAAGTTTACACCTTCTGGCATCAGTCTTTTCAATTGCCCTTTTGGACCCTTTACAGTAATGTTTAATCCATTAATATCAACAGATACCTTTTCTGGTATTTGTACTGGGGATTTTCCTATTCTTGACATAATAAATACCTCTTAATAAACGTAACAAAGAACTTCGCCACCGATGCCTTGTTTCCTTGCATCACGGTCACTCATTACACCCTTTGAAGTTGATACTATAGCAACTCCAAGACCACCAAGAACTTTTGGTAAACCCTTTGTATTTTTATAAACTCTCAATCCAGGCTTACTTACTCTTTGCATTGATCTGATAGTAGGAAATTTATTTTTACCACTATATTTAAGACCTAAAACGATTTGAGACTTGTAACCTTCACCTTCCTCATTTATATCAGCTATGAAGCCTTCTTTTTGCAGAACTTTAGCGATGCTAAGAGACATTTTAGAAGCTGGAATTGCGGTGGATGTATGCTTTTTTTGACTCGCATTTCTTATACGAGTAAGCATATCTGAAATAGGATCGTGATTTGACATGTTTATAAGGTTAATTACTAAAAGGCATTCCTAACTCTTTCAGGAGAGCTTTACCCTCTTGATCTGTTGAGGCGCTGGTTACGATTGTTATGTCCATTCCTCTTATTGAATCTATTTTATCAAATGAGATTTCAGGAAATATCAATTGTTCTTTTACTCCTAAAGTATAATTACCTCTTCCATCAAAGCTTTTTGGATTAACACCTCTGAAGTCTCTAATTCTTGGTAAAGCTAGATTTATAAATCTTTCTAAAAAAGAATACATTCTATCTCCCCTAAGGGTAACAGTACAGCCAATTGCCATTCCTTCCCTTATTTTAAAGCCAGCAATTGCTTTTTTGGATCTTGTCACTAAAGCTTTTTGTCCAGTAATAGTTGCCATTTCATTTAAAGAGGCTTCTAAAGCCTTTGAATTTGAAGCAGCTTCTCCAAGACCTCTATTTACGTTAACTTTAATAACCTTGGGTACTTGATGAATATTTTTAAGACCAAGTTCTTTTAAAAGCTTTGGTCTTATTGCTTCTTTGTAGCGAGTTTTAAGAGTCATGATTTTTGTAATTAATTCTGGTCTTTGTCAGAATTGTGTAATAAGAAAATTGAAATCTCGTTTTTGATGAAGAATTTAATCAATTAGTTCACCAGTTTTTTTTAATCTCCTTTTTTTAACTCCCTCTTTGTCAATAAAATATTCTATTTTACTTATTAGATTTTTATCCTTTGAAAAAAACATTACATTCGAAGCGTGTAATGATGCTTCTTCAGTCAATATTCTCCCACTTTCGCCTTCTTGAGTAGGTTTCACATGTCTTGTTCTAAGATTTACTCCCTTAACAACTACTCTATTTTCAAGAGGAATAGTTTTTAAAACTTCACCAGTCTTACCCTTTTCTTTACCGTTAATAACTTTAACTAAATCTCCTGTTTTGATCCTCATTTTTATTCGTTTGGAGTTTTTCTTTTGTTTTAGTGAGTCCAACATTTAAATAACCTCCGGAGCTAAAGAAACAATCTTTGTAAAATTCTTATCACGTAATTCCCTGGCTACTGGGCCAAATACTCTTGTACCTTTTGGATTCTTATCTTCATTAATCAAAACGGCTGCATTATCATCAAAACGAATTGAGTTACCTGTATTTCTTCTTAAAGTATGTCTTGTCCTAACAATAACTGCTTTAACTACATCTGATTTTTTAACCCCCATATTTGGCAATGCGTCTTTTACTGATGCAACCACAACATCTCCCACATGTGCATATCTTCTATTTGAACCAAGCACTCTTATACATTGAAGTCTTTTAGCGCCGCTGTTATCAGCAACAGTCAAATAAGTTTCCTGTTGAATCATTTTTTATCCTCCTTGTTCTTTATTGTTGTATTTAGAATTTCCTCTATTGCCCATCTTTTATGAGCACTTAGTGGCCTCGTTTCTTTAATTTTAACTCGATCTCCCAACACACATGTGTTTTCTGGATCATGTGCCTTATAGCGAGTAGTTTTACTTACAATCTTTTTATAAGTTGGATGTGGGTATCTATTGATTACAGCAACAACAACTGTTTTGTCCATTTTGTCGCTTACAACAGTACCAATTCTTTCTTTAAGTGCCATAGTAATAATTAATCAGCGGTTTTTTGAGAAGTGGATTGACTTTTACTAAGAGTAAGTAATTGTGCAACTTGTTTCTTGATAATTTTAAATTGATGAGTTTCATTAAGCTGCCTTGTTGCCTGCTTGAATCTCAAGTCAAAAAGATCTTTTCGTAATTGATCAATTTTTTCAGTAATTTGAGAAGAATTTAACTTTTTAAATTCTTTTATAGATTCTGAATTTTTCATTTTTTAACCTCCTCTGTTGATTCTTTCTCTATCTTTCCTTCCACTAATAAATCACTACTTAGATTTACATCACTAGAAATGAATTTTGTTTTTACTGGTAATTTATATTGGGCTAAGCGCATAGCTTCTTTTGCAATTTCTTCTGTAATCTCTTCACCACCCATTTCAAATAATATTCTTCCAGGTTTTACAACAGCTACCCAAAACTCTGGATTACCTTTTCCTGATCCCATCCTAGTTTCTGCTGGTCTCATAGTAACTGGTTTATCTGGAAAAATACGAATCCAAATTTTTCCACCACGTTTAACATATCTTGTCATTGCCCTTCTACTTGCTTCAATCTGTCGAGCAGTTACCCATCCACAATCTTGAGCTTGTAGTGCAAATTGACCAAATGCAATGGTGTTGCCTTTAGAGGCAATTCCTTTCATTCTACCTCTATGTTGTTTTCGGAATTTAGTACGTTTTGGACTAAGCATTGTTATACCTCCTATGAATTCTCATTTGAACGATCCTCAAATTGCTGAGGTTTTCGACTACCTTTCCTTCTTGGAATAGCCCCAACTGGAATAGTTTGTTCTTCTTTCGGAAGAACCTCCCCTTTGAAAACCCAAACTTTAATTCCTAAAACACCATAAGTTGTGTTTGCTTCTCGCAGCGCATAATCAACCTCAGCTCTCAAAGTGTGAAGAGGAACTCTTCCTTCTCTAGTCCACTCTGTTCGAGCTATTTCTGCACCATTAAGTCTTCCACCTACTTGAACTTTTAATCCTAGGACCCCAGCTCTTTGTGCTCTTTGCAAAGCCATCCTTATAGTTCTTCTAAAGGCAACTCTTTTTTCTAATTGTTGCGCTATGTATTCAGCAAGTAAATATGCATCCGCATCAACTCTCTCCACTTCAACTACATTAATTCGAACTTGCCTTGTTCTATCTCCTATAGTTTTTTGTATACCTGATCTCAATTCTTCGATACCACTTCCTTGCCTTCCTACAATCACTCCAGGTCTAGCTGTTTTCAATTCAAGTTCTAACTGGTCAGCTTTTCTTGCAATTAGTACGTCACTGATTCCAGCTGAACTATATTTCTTTTGGATAAAAGTACGAATTTTATTATCTTCTTGTAGAAGAATTGGATAAGTTTTAGATGTAGCGAACCATTTTGAACGATGTTCTTGGGTAATACCAAGCCTAAGCCCCGTTGGATTAATTTTATTGCCCATTAGTTTTGTGCCTCAGTATTAGTTTGATTAGGAGCAGATTCAACAGAAATACTAATATGGCAAGTCTGTTTTTTGATAGAAAAAGCTCTGCCTTGAGCTCTTGGTCTAAACCGTTTCATAACCGGACCATTGTCAGCAGAGGCTGAAGATATTACAAGAGTGGAAGGTTCCATACCTAAGTTATGTTCCGCATTAGCTACGGCAGATCTTAAGACTTTAGTAATTGGATCTGTGGATCTGTATGGCATAAATTCCAACATAATAAGTGCATCCCTATAAGATTTACCTCTAATTTGATCGAGAACTCTTCTTACTTTTGATGCGGAACCCCGAATATACTTCCCATGAGCACTAGCTGTTTTTGTCATTTCAGGTGTATTTGTCATTTATCTTGCCCCCTTTTTATCTCTCAAGTGACCACGGTAGGTTCTTGTAGGAGCAAACTCACCCAATTTATGGCCAATCATTTGTTCAGTTATAAATACTGGTATATGTGCTTTACCATTATGAACAGCGATAGTATGACCAATCATTACAGGAAGGATAGTTGATGATCTAGACCATGTTTTAATGACTGATTTATCATTGTCAGTATTTTGTTTTTCTACCTTTTTAAGCAAACTATCTGCTATAAAAGGTCCTTTTTTTAGTGAACGTCCCATAATTTATAAAATAGAAATAGAAATAATAATAGTAGTAATCAAGAATCTCTTCCTCCTCTACTTCTCTTGGAAATACGACGACGTCTTCGAACAACTAATTTGTTACTTGGCTTGTTTTTCTTACGTGTCTTTAATCCAAGCGCTGCTTTACCCCAAGGGGTCACTGGGCCTGCCCTTCCAATTGGAGCTTTTCCCTCTCCTCCTCCATGCGGATGGTCACATGGGTTCATAACACTACCTCTAACTTGAGGTCTTCTACCTAGCCATCTTTTTCTACCTGCTTTTCCTAAACTTGTATTTCGTATTTCCGAATTACCGACTTCACCTAAAGTTGCATAACATTCCTTACGTACAAGTCGAACTTCAGTAGATGGGAGTTTTAAGGCGACATAATCTCCTTCTTTCGCCATTAGTTGTGCACTAGCTCCTGCAGATCTGACCATTTGAGCGCCTCTGCCAGCATATAGTTCTACACAATGAACCATGGATCCTAATGGCATGACAGATAATGGCATTGCATTTCCTTCTTCAATTGGTACACTTTCTCCAGAAATTAGATTTTGACCAACTTTTATTCTTGCAGGCGCAATAATATATCTTTTTTCTCCGTCTTCATAGAATAGAAGTGCAAGCCTAGCATTTCTATGGGGATCATAATGAATAGCTGCAACCTTGGCATTAATATTTTTTTTATCTCTTCTGAAATCTACTAATCTATATTGCCTTTTATGTCCACCCCCTCTATGACGACAGGTTATAACTCCTCTATTGTTTCTACCTTTGTTTCTATGCTTAGAAACTATTAATGATCTTTCTGGTTTAGAGTCTGTAATCTCACTAAAGTCAGTAACAACTCTTTGTCTAGTTCCAGGTGTATAGGGTTTGAATTTACGAATAGCCATGATAAATACTCCTTAAGTTTCTGGGAATAGTTGAATTTTGTCTCCTTCAGCAAGACGAACAATTGCCTTTTTGACTTGAGAACGTTTCCCGGAGAATTTACCGACCCTTCTTGTTCTCCTTGGAGGATTCATAGTGTTGATTCCTATAACTTTAACACTAAACAGGGACTCAATTGCTGCTTTTATCTGTGGTTTTGCCGCTCTATGATCTACCTCAAAAGTGTATTGGTTAAGATCTAACGCATTTGTCGCTTTTTCTGTAATTACAGGTTTACGAATTATATCTGCTAGACGAGAATCAAATAATTTACTCATGATGCATAAACCTCCTGAATTTTATTGATTGCTGATTCACCAATAACTAATTTATTCGCATTCAGAATATCAAAAACATTTAATTGATCAGCAGCAATTAATTTTACCTTTTCAATATTATTGATAGATTTTTTGATGACTTCAGAGGGATTATCAAGAATAACTAGAACCTTTTCTGTTTTTTCTATTCCTAAGCGAGAAAGACCATTAATTATTTCGCTAGTTTTTGGTTGATCTAAGGTAGAACCAAAATCTTCCACAGCTTTTATATCAGTGAGTCTCGACATTAGAGCTGTTCTTAGTGCTAATCTTCTTTCTTTTCGATTCATATCCAAATTATATGAACGTGGTTTAGGGCCAAAAATTACACCTCCACCAGGTCTTAATGGAGTCCTAATTGATCCTTGACGAGCTCTACCTGTACCTTTCTGCTTATAAGGTTTCCTACCCCCTCCACGGACTTCAGACCTTGTCAAAGTTGAGGCAGTGCCTTGTCTTTTATTAGCTAATTGCCTAAGAACAGCTCTATGTATCAAATCGGCAGACGATGTTTCTTTGGCAATTTTTAAATCAATTGCAACTTGGCCAGCTTTTTTACCATCCCATTTTAAAGTTTCTAGATTTGTCATGATTTTACTTCTCCTTTGTAACCGACAACATTATTGGGCTTGATATTGACTATCGAGCCAGGTTTTCCTGGAACCGAACCTTTCACTACAAGCAAATTTTTCTGATCATCAATTTTGACTACTAATAAACCTTTAGTAGTAATTTTTTTACCTCCATATCTTCCTGCCATTCTTTTACCAGGGTAAATTCTACCTGGAGTTGTTCCAGCACCTGTAGAGCCAGGAGCTCTATGATTTTTCGAACCATGACTCATAGGTCCTCTACTAAAACCATGTCGTTTTTGATATCCAGAAAAACCTCTCCCCATAGATTTTCCACTAATGTCAACTTTCTGACCAACCTCAAAATTTGTAACAGTTATTTCTTTCCCAATCTCGTAAGAAGATGTTTCCTCAACTCTATATTCTTTTAAATGTTTCAAAAGTACCTCACCTGATTTTAGTAAATGTCCTTTCTCTGGCTTACTCAAATACTTATCCTTTGATACGCCATAACCTATTTGAATAGCTGTGTAGCCATCCAAAGACTGAGATTTTAATTGAGTGACTCGACAAGGACCAGCCTCTATAAGAGTAACTGGTACTGCATTTCCATCTTCATCAAACAATTGGGACATACCCAATTTTTTTCCTAAGATTCCTATAGACATAAGACTTGAATAGGCTAGCTCGTAAATAATTTTTGGTTAAATGTCGAATCTTTTTCAAGTTTCAACGATGTTATCAATCAAAAATTTAATAATATGTAGGAGTAAGACTTTTCTAAAATTAGAAAGTTTCTCACAGGGTTAAACCCATCCTAAATTTTTTTAACGAAACGCTAAAAAATGTGAAAGTGCTAGAGGCTCGGCTAGCTTGCGAGCTTAAAAAATTCACCGAGTATAAATTCTACATCATCAAGTACCATAAAATGAAATAATATATTGATAAAGAGTATCTTTATGCCATTACTTCTAACAGGAAAAAAGTTTTATAATGATTTAATTGAAAATAAGTGTTTAGCTATGTTTGCTCCTTTAGAGGGGGGATATGAAACTCGTCTTTTAAGAAGAATGCGAGCTAAAGGTTTTAAAACTTACATAACTTCTGCCAGAGGATTGGGAGATCCTGAAGTATTTTTACTAAAATTACACGGTATAAGGCCACCTCATCTCGGTCACCAAAGTGTTGGTAGAAACGGTGCTCTTGGAGAAGTCCAGCAAGTAATCCCTCAGGCGTCTGAACTATTTAATGAAAATGATATGGATAAATTATTGTGGCTTTTAGAAGGTCAAGTCTTATCTCAATCTGAGCTAGAAAGCTTAATTAAAATCTGTACTTCAGATAACAAACTAAAAATTGTTATTGAAATGGGTGGTTCTAGAAAACTTGAATGGAAATCTTTAAATGATTACATATTGAATGAATTCTGAAACTGAATTGTTTGAAAAGAATAAAAAGGGATCAAATAAATGGGTTAAATTAATTTGCGGGGCGAGCAATGAAGACATTGTTGCCATAGAAGATTTATGTGCTATTTACTCAGCTGCTGGAGTTGACTATATTGATGTTGCCGCTGACCAATCAATAGTTGAAGCCGCGAGAAATGGTATCAAATGGGCGAAGGAACTATATGGCGCCTCTCCTGGATTAATGATAAGCATTAGTGATGGAAAGGATATACATTTCCGCAAAGCTAAATTTGATCCATTGAAATGTCCTTCTAATTGTCCTAGGCCATGTGAAAAGATTTGCCCTACCTTTGCAATTGATTACTCTGGGATTAAAGAAAATAAATGCTATGGATGTGGGAGATGTATAAATAGTTGTCCCCAAAATTTAATTTCTGAATATGAATATAGATTGTCAAATAATGATTTACCTCATACTTTACATACAATTAAGCCTGATGCAGTAGAAATTCATACAGAAATACATCGACTAGATTCATTTATAAAAGTGGCAAATATTCTCAAAAATTCAGGGATAAAATTAAAAAAAATATCTGTAAGTTGTGGATTAAATCAATCCCAAAAAGGAGCAAAAGATCTTTTAAAAGCACTCTGGGATAGATATGAAATTCTTGTTGAACATAATGTGCCGCTAATTTGGCAGCTAGATGGAAGACCAATGTCTGGTGATCTAGCTCCAATAACAGGAAAGGATACAGTTAAATTATGGAATAATATAGGATCTCGTCTTCCTCCAGGTTTAATTCAACTAGCAGGAGGAACTAATGACAAAACTCATGAATTTTTAAAAATGAATAATTTTCCTGATGGAATTGCCTTTGGGAGTTCTGCTAGAAAAATAATGCAACCACTTATTGAAGATGCCAACAAAAATAATAAAAAATTACATGAATATCCAGAAAAAATGGCTTTAGCAATAAAAAGAGCACAAGAATTGCTTAACCCATGGAAAATCAGCTAATCCACCTATTTGAGTTAATTAAAAAACAATTAAATAAAACTAGAATGAATTTATATTTTTTGATAGAAAAAAATCTAGTAATGTATTAAAATAAGAATTCATTGGGCCGTCGCCAAGTGGTAAGGCATCGGGTTTTGGTCTCGACATTCCTAGGTTCGAATCCTAGCGGCCCAGTTCTAAAATTTAGTTGAGTGAACTCTCAGAAATTATTTCTATTTGATTTTGATGGAGTTATTGTTGACGGAATGAATGAATACTGGCACAGTTCATTATTAGCTTTTGAAAAATTTATAAATTCTCCAAATATCTTAATTGATCAAAATCTTTACAAACAAGTTTCAAATACTTTTATAGAAATGAGACCCTGGGTTAAATATGGATGGGAGATGTTAATCATTGTCCACCAAATTATTCAAAGAGAAGATCCATTAAATACTAAAAATAAAATCAATTTCCTAAATAAATATCATCGAAATTGTCAAAGAGTTTTATTAGAAAATTCTTGGGTTGCTGAAGATTTACAGAAATGTCTTGATAAAGCAAGAAAATATCAAATAGATAATGATTTTGACAATTGGATAAAATTACACCACCCATTTTATGAAGTTATAGATTTTATAGAAAAAATAAAGAAAGACAATATCAAGACTGGTATCATCACAACAAAAGGAAAAATATTTGCAGGAAAAATTCTGGAAAAATTAAATATTTTCCCTGAGTTAATCTTTGGTTATGAATCTGGAACGAAAGTTGAGATTACTTCTGCACTGTCGAGAAAATATGAAATAATGGGTTTTATAGAAGATAGAAGAAATACCCTAATTGATATAAAGCAAAACCCTTTGACAAATAATATCCCTTGCTACTTAGCTGATTGGGGCTATTTAAAAAATATAGATAGAATTAATTTGCCATTTGAAATTAAATTATTAAAATTAAAAAATTTAGAAAATATACTTGCAATTTAAATATCTTCGGCTAGAGTACGCATGTACTATCAATTGTAATTATCAATTTTAGATTTATTTAAAAAAGATAGATTTAAAAATAATTATGAGAAATTATCAGTAAATTAAAATGAGTATTGAAGATAGAAGAAAAAAAGATTCGAAAGAATCCTCATCTACAGAGAAAGATAAAGCATTAAATCTAGTCTTAGGACAAATAGAAAGAAACTTTGGGAGAGGGTCAATAATGAGGCTTGGCGATGCATCCAGAATGAAAGTAGAAACAATATCTACAGGTGCTCTTACTCTAGATTTAGCCTTAGGGGGAGGATATCCAAAGGGAAGAGTTGTAGAGGTTTACGGACCTGAAAGTTCAGGGAAAACAACCTTAACGCTTCATGCCATAGCAGAAGTGCAAAAGAACGGAGGGATAGCAGCATTTGTAGACGCGGAACATGCTTTAGATCCAGTGTATGCTGCCTCTCTAGGAGTAGATGTTGAAAATTTACTAGTCTCGCAACCCGATACAGGTGAAATGGCCTTAGAAATAGTTGATCAACTTATAAGATCAACTGCCGTAGACCTTGTAGTTGTCGACTCAGTGGCAGCATTAACTCCTAGAGCAGAAATAGAAGGTGAAATGGGAGATCATGTTATAGGAAGCCAGGCAAGACTAATGAGTCAAGCAATGAGGAAAATAACTGGTAATATTGGGAAATCAGGATGTACAGTGATATTCCTCAATCAATTACGATTAAAAATAGGCGTTACATATGGGAATCCAGAGACAACTACAGGAGGAAATGCATTAAAGTTTTATGCGTCAGTAAGACTTGATATTAGGAGGATTCAGACTCTTAAAAGAGGTACAGAAGAATATGGGATAAGAGCAAAAGTGAAAGTAGCAAAAAATAAAGTAGCTCCACCATTTAGGATTGCAGAGTTTGATATTCTATTCGGCAAAGGAATAAGTACGACAGGATGTTTATTAGATCTAGCGGAAGAAACTAATATCATAATCAGGAGAGGTGCCTGGTATAGTTACGAAGGAGAAAATATTGGACAAGGAAGAGATAATACAATTATTTGGTTGGATCAGAACTTAGAAATAAAGAATAAGGTAGAATCTATCGTCAAAAAGAAACTAACAGAAGGTACTGAAGTAAGTTCTAATTCGATGAAACCATTAAATAACAACACAGAAAATACTGTAATTGCTAATAACATCAAAACAGTAGCTTAGATTACTTTTGAATTAGCCGCAAGGAAAAATCTATAAGGTTCAAACAGTTCTTAAAAAGTTAAACGGCATATAAACTCTCAAGTTATTAAGTTCAGATGGATACAAAACTCTCAAATTTTTTTTAAATTTCTATCTGTCTAGATCTGTTACTTTATAAATTTTAAGATTTTCTCGTTCCACCATAACAATATTTCTCTTGCTTAGAAATAAAAACCCAACACTGTTTGCAAGAAAATATCCAAGTTTTATAGTTAATAGATTTACATCTGTATTGTACTTTGCCTAACTTATTGCAGACATCACATTTTTTCATTTCAAACTAATAATTTGGTAAGGCAGGTTGGAAAGGAAAATTGATAAGGAATACTGGTAAGGCACCTCTATACTAAATAAGCAATTTGCTTCATAAACTATTGCTACATTAAGCTTTTAAGTTTCCAAAAAAAAAGATTCTCTGCTTCATAGCGAATCAGCAGGAGTCCACCAACCCGCAGCTGGACCAATAAATCTGACAACTACCCATAAGATGACTAAACCTCCAATTCCATACCAACTAGCTATTATGCTCAATCTCATTAAACTATCTCTCTGTTTAATAGTAAGAGGTAGCCAATTAAATAATCTAAGTGATTCGTCAGACTTAGATTTGGTTTTGTTTTGTTTAGGAGGAAGACCTAATGACTTTCTCCTTTTTGCTTCTCCCATATTTAAAGCTATTTCCTGAATAATAACCTAATCGTAAGGAAGCATATAGTTTATTTGTTTTGAAGGTTGAATACTTTGCAAAATTAATCTCCCCCATTTTCTTTTATTTGCTCTTCCATCGAGAATGATTAATTTACCTGCATTTTTTCTTAAAGGTGCAATTGACCTTTCTAATTTTTGTATTGCCTCAGGAAGTAAAAATTCTCGAAACCAATCTTTAGAAAGATTTCTTTTATGAGACACAGTAAATGCATTGATAGGCTCTTCCACACTTGGGATTGGTAATAATGGAATAATTATTTGTTCTGGACTTTTTATACAATAAGAATTATTTATCCACCAAATATAGCTGGCACATAGAATCTCATTGTTAAGTGATGGAATATTCTCAAGCAAAACTCTCTTTCCGTAGATAGAGGCTAATTCTGTGGCAAATTTAAGCTTCAAATTAACGTCATCAGATAAAAATAAAGTTAGGCCTTTTGAGAAAATAATTAATTTTTTAGACTTATTTAAAATATTATTTGTAAACATTGGATTATTTGGAAGCATTTGTTTAGGAGGAACGTATACTAAAATTTTATTTTCAATAAAATTACTCTTAAAATTCATTACCAAATCAATGTCTAAACTTTCTTTTTTAAGATACTTTTGAAAAAAATTATCTTCTCTTAATGCGGACAAAAAAACAAATTTATTCTTAATTAAAAAATGTTTAATCTGAGAAAGTTCCTCTATAGGTTCTAAATAAAAATTCCACTCAAAATTTATATCATCTAAAGTTACCCAGCATGCCCAACCAGCAGAAAGAGCATTACTTACCCTTAAAAATTGATCAGAATATGAAGAGTTTTCATAAAAGAAATTAGAGAGAAAATTTATTTCATTATTATCTAAAAAGATAGTTCTACTATTAAAAACTTTTCTCAAGAAAAACTTTTTTTTAAGTAGGTTGTACGTACT
>QCUF01000023.1 GCA_003210825.1 Prochlorococcus sp. AG-676-P15-1
TTGTCTTAAGGAAGAAGGAATGAATAGAATAAAATTAAGTATAAATAACTAAATGCCTGAAAGGACGCAACTAAATATAAATATCAAACCAGACTTATTAAAAAACCTTAAGAAGGTAGCACTAGAAAATAATAGAAAGCTAGTTGAATTGATTAATGAAGTCCTATCAAATTATATTCATGACATAAAAAATGATCAAACAAAAAATAGGAGTATTTTAGATGAATTAGATGAAGTCAAAAATAGAATATCAGTTTTAGAAAATTTAAAAAAAATAGATTAGACTTTTTAATTTGTAGTAAATAAAATTTTTAAAATAAAAATTTTATTCTAAAAAATAATAAAATACATTCAGAATCTATTCCTGATATGAAACTTATATTTCTTATTTCGATGTTTTTAATATCAATACCAGTTTTTGCAGACGATCTACAAAGAGAAATAGAGTACGAAGCTATTAATCTTGTTATTCAAAAATATGGGAAAGGTTTGTCAAATAGATTAAAAGGAACTGGTTTGAAACCAAGCTATCGAAGTTGGTATGAGAATGAATGTTTTGCTAGTGTTGCAGCTGGTACTTACCAAGAATACAATTGGTCAGCCATGAAATGGTTTAGTGTTAATACCTGTTCTGATTCTGCTGAAATATTAGAAGCTAATTAACAACTAATTCTCTTACTAATTACAATTCCTACTCTACTAAAAAGCCAAACAGAGACTCTTAAATATTAAAAAAGACTCTTAAATTCTTTTTTTATGAATTTATATTCTGAATTAATCTCATTTAGTACTCCATCTACTTCATCTTTCAAGTCTATAAATTCATTAATTGCTTTTTTACTTTTCGAATAAAAGATTGATTCAAAAGTTCCAGGATTTACCTTCTCAATCCAATATCCAGAGAAACAATAAAGCTTATTAGGAATAAGTTTTATAATGTGAGAATCCTTAGTAGTTTTATATTGATCAATCATCTTATTTATTAAAGCTCCTCTAGTATTACTAACCCCAAATTTTAAAATATCTTTCGAAATTGACTTGACTTTCAGTGATGCATTTTTCCTTTTTTGTATCGAATTTCTTGAAAGAATTTTTTCAAGAGAATAACAATAATCAAATCGTTTTGTGTTTTCTTTTTTTGTAGGATAGATTATGCCAATTAATATAAAAAGTAAAAAAGAAGATAAAAATAGTTTTTTAAACATTTTTAATTAAAGCTCTTTTAAAGTTTATATTAGAAATCCAATTAAGGAATGGAATCCTTAATTAATTGCCTTTTCTAATTTTTTCAAACATATTTAAATAATACTGAGGATATGTATCAGTCAAAATCTCAAGCCTCTCTTCCGTCATTTCAATTCCTTCAGGCAACTTAACCAAAGTAGGAATTGCTTCTTTGATAGCTTGTCTACAAAAATTCATTCTGCTAATTATTTCTTTTCTAATTTCACTTTTTATTGATCCCTCTTTTGCAAAAATATTATTTATATCCAAATTATTTCCATCTAAGATTGCAATTAAAACTTCATCTGATTTTCTTAAGGCAGCTTCATTATCTTTGCCTTTATTAATTTCGAAACTATAAATACAACCTCCCATTGAAATAACTCTAGCAAGACATTGATCATTTCCTATTTCACTACATGGGAGTTTAAATGAATCTTCTATTTTTCTTAATTCATAACCATTCTCTCCATCCGGGAAGCCAGCATAAGCATGAATAGGCAATATTAAAACAAAAATAATGGCAAGAATTTTATTTAAAATGGAGATTTCTAATAACTGATCATCTGCAAGGTTTAGTTTAGTTTTTCCAATGATTTTTTTAGCTTCAATATTTTTCAAATCTTCTTTAATTCTCCAATATCTTATTATTTACTTAATTCTATAATCTTCTCTAACGCAAAAAAAATATCCATATGATATTTTGTCTTATGAGGATAATTTATAATTACAACGGAAACTTAAGCCAAATTTTCATTAATTGATATTTAATTTAAAATATAAGTTATAAAAACCTATTTTGATACGGGATTATTTAATTTATTATTTATAGTTGGCAAAAAACATTGAAAGAGGAAATTAATTTTAGAATTGTAGAAACCATTGAGGCTTGTAAGAGTATCCATGCCTTGAAGCAAGAGAAAGAAAACCATATATCAATAAAAGAACTTATAGTTCTAGAGAAAATTTATGGATAAAGACTCTAGAAAGGTAACAGAGGAAGCATGGTTAATATGTCCTAACTGGACAGAAGTAAGGCGCTTTACGAAGAGTAAAAATAATAAAGATAAGTTTTTCGAGTATATGTTAATTGATAGTGGAATTGTTGTTGGCGCATTAGGTGATAAACCACCACTTATGAAAACAAGAAAGGAAATCAAAATAGAAGTCGCTCGCAAAGAGTACCAACAATTAATCAGTTCTGGTTGGCAAGTAACTGTCCCCAAATGGTAAGTAAATAAAATATTTTAATTTTAATGTTATCAGTCAGACTAAATCTTGGACTAGCTAGTGAAGATCAAGAACAACTTAATCTTTGCTAAATGCCCTAAAAAAATGAAAATTTAAAATAAGATCTTGATGATATTGAAACTGCCTATGAATTTCAAACTAGTTACTTAGATTAAATTTTAAAAATCCTTATTTGAAGAGTTTTAACAATAGTTAAAGAATTTATCCCACAAAAATGAGACAAAGTAAGTTTAATAAAGGCAAGAAAAACTCCTCCTGTTTATTGGGTTTGGGAAAATGATCAAATTAAAAGAGTCCTTTTTAATCCTCTAGAACGAAAAGTTAAGACTCTTATTTGATATGAAAAAAACAAAAAAGATCTATCTCTATCTATCTGTTTATATATTTTTTAATTCATATTTATACGGTAAATTAGATTAAATAAATCGATGATTTGAACCTACTCAGAGAAGAACTAATACTCACTCTGTTCAAAAACCGTTCACACATTTTAAGTTTCTTCTAAACAACTAATATTACTGAACCAAACTACTGGCTAATGAAAAGTGAGCCTGTCTGATATAAGAGGGGATCTCAAGGATTCTTATTTTTTTATTCAAACTTTATTCAAACTTTTGGCGATTGACAGTTGATCTAAACTAAGGAGCAATTAGCTCCTTTTTTAGTATGAGGTTAAAAAATATTTTAAAAACTACTGGGAGTCTTCATATCCTATTGGGATTATTAATTATTTTCCTACTAATTTTTTCTGTGGAAACTATCGCAGGCAACGCTTCAAGTGAAACATTGCTTCTTGTAAGAGGGACTGCAGATGTTGTAGCAGCTAGTAATTTAGGGATAGGTTTCTTATTGATTATTTGCAGCTCTATCAAAGATAAAAAATCTTTAAAAAAAGTTTTATCAGGTGAACTAGCTTTAATGGTTTGTTTATTAGCAGTAGCCTTTTTCAATACTTTTAATGCTGGAACAATTGTTGATGGAGGTCCTCCACCTCCTTTTTGGGTTGTATTAATAGTGAACCCTATATTATGTACTTATGGATTAATTAAAAGGAAAAAATGAAACGCTTAATTTTATTTATCCCCTTTATGGCTTTGATGTGGGGTTGTGCCAATACCTCGAATAAATTAGATACTCCTGAGATTTCTGACACCCAAAGACAGAGAGAAGTTTGTCTGGATTGGTATGGCTACAGAATTGATACCAAAAAGGCAATTAATGATTTAAATCTCAAAATTGAAACCGAATCAGAATTGATGAATTATTGTGATTTCTTTAAGAATGTAGCTGATACAAAATAGTAAAGATTCGATATCTGCAATATGTTTTTGATCTATTTAATTTCTAACTTCTCCGCCTTCCTCAATATTTGATTCTTCAAAAAAACAAGCGCGTCTAATTTTTCTTCTTTTTCTTCAATATTTACAAATTTCATTTCTGCAATTTCAACAATTGCTTTATTAACATTTTTAAGCTGTTTCTTAATAATTCTTTTTGGGGTTTTAATTGATTCCATTCGAATTATCATTTTCTTTATATTCCCTTTATTTTCCTTAAATGCAAGTCCATCACCCCAAAAATCCTCTAATTATTTAATTTGTAATTTGTTTTTATAGTTTTTATTATTGAGTCTTGTGGTTCTTCACTGGGAAAACAATTAATTATTCTATATTTTCCACCTTTCTTATACGTTTCTACAGCTGTAAATTCCACATACTTGCCTATTCCATCTATTAAATCCTTCACTTCTGTATTGATTATCTCTTCATTTTCATTTTCAATAATACGAGATTTCCCACCGCAACTAATTAATGCATTGTCTTTGGTAAGAGAAAAATCTTTATCATTACTGCATGAGGCCAGAAAAGATAAAGAAAATACTATCAAAAGAAGTTTTTTCATAATTAAAAGTTGTTATACATAATTAATTAATAAGTCAGTTTTATTAAGTAGAAATTAAACATTTCTTGAACAGTGTAATTAAAAAATTTGATAGTCAAATACTAATTAAAAAAATTATTTCTCAAATGAAGTAATTATTTGTTTCTTTATGAAAAGTCATTTCTTGAGCCCCCTTCATACATCCTCCAGCTGGGTAGCTAATGACCTTTTTTGATATTACACCGATACCTATAGCGACAATACCAATACCTAATATTGCTTTTGATCTTTTGCTAGCGAGTAGAGATTTCATTGAGATTTTGTATTTATTAAATAATAGGAATATTGACTTTTATTATGTGGATTTTAAGCAGCTTCAATTGGTGCCATTGTTATTCCCCTGCTAACCAGTTGCTCGTGATATAACTCTGCCTGTTCAAGGTTCCCTCTCCATACTTCCGCCAAACCTGACTTATCTACTTGAATGGCAAGATTCCAAGATTTTTTTTCACTCATTCCTGGAATAATTGCTAGCAGGCAATTAGCAACATGTTCAAAAGTATTAAAATTATCATCTAAAACTATTACTCGTGCTTCCGGATATTTTGCTTTTTTTGTCTTTGGTTCTAAGACCGTTGTGGGTGATGTGGTAGAAAAGTCCATCATTACTGCTTTTGTTTTTGATTTAGATCTACTATCGACTTCTTAATTTTAGTTTTCTTTCAAGTCTATGGAGAGCAGAACATGTTGCGGTTTTCCGTTAAGACGATAAAATTACTGGCTAATGAAAAGTACTCAAGATTCATTTTCACAGTCATAGTAAGGGTTTAAATTTTTACTAAAAGTTCTATTCGAACCTCATTCGAACTTTAATAACTTAAAACTATAAAAATTCACCTTAATTTAATTACAAGTTCTTTTCATAGTCACTTTATAGTCAGATGCATTCATCCTCTTAGCTTTATTTACATCTTTGCATCCTCCAGAATAATTGTTATTAACAATCTTATAAATTCCTCTCCAAAAAATTATATTTCCATTACCAGAGTCGATTTGAAGTGCCTTATCTGTAAGATTAATTGCATCTTCAAATTCTCCTGATTTTGCATAAATTGTTGCTAAATCTAATATGTTGTTTATTTGATTTGGTTCTATTAGATTTAATTTCTCTAAATCAGATATAGCTCCCTTAAGATCTCTTACTTCTCTTCTGGCTTTAGCCCAACCTCTGAAGTAATAAAAATCAGGGTCATTAGAGTTTATATTTATTGCATTATCGTACTCTCTAATAGCTGATTTATAGTCTCCTAACTTTTCTTTTGCTAAACCTTTATCAAAATATAAATAAGACTCATCAACTTTATTAATTTGTTTTGTTGAACTTCTTTTTGATAAATAAGTAGCTCTTCTAACCCTTACTGTTACGGTTCGAATTATTGGTATCCTCATCAGAAATGTATGGCTATTCATAGCATTTCTATTAACCGTTATTAATTCAGGTGAATTTTGTTGAACTTCTTTTTGAGAAAAAGGAAAAATGTTCCAACCTTTCTTTTTTTTAACATCTTTCTTAAAATCCTTTTTTTGACTAGAAATACTTTTCACACATCCTTCAAAATCAACAGCCTTCATGCATCTTTCAAAAACTTTGGGATCAACATTTGCCTCTAGTGATGAGGGTAATGCAATTAACGATAAAAATGGAATAATAAATCTTTTCAATGGCGTAGTAAATTATTTTTCTAAATTTTAGTTTTTAATTCTCAAAAAATTTAAGTAACGTAGAAAAAAAACATAATATGTTTTTTAACATTATTTAAACTATTATTTTTTTACCTACGAATTCCCTAATACCACACTAAACATTCCAATAGATGTTAAAAATGACATGGAAATTAAACAGGAAAAGGAAGTCAAAAAAGAAGTAAAATTGGAATCAACTTAATTAAATTATCAATGATTTATGGTTTCGCTTATTTAGGAATGGTTCTAGCTATTAGCGCAGGATGGGTTGTACTTGCAGTTTTAAAAAAACCTGATTTTATTGAAAAACCTCTTGAGGAATTAAAAAACAAAATAAGACCTCTATTAAATTCAAAAGAAATTAAATAAAGATCTTAAATTTTTGAATTCTTTTTATTTTAAAACCAGAACCAATACACCAAAAATTAAAGTAGAGGCAATAAACCCAACACCTACTAATGCAGCTATTATTCCAGTATTGAGATAGACCTTTACTGTCGCTAATTCCTTTCCTTCTTTTTTAGCCATAATTTTTTTATTTTTAGATATTGATTGTCTTAAAAAGAATGGCTTTATGGAATTAAAATTCAATTGGTATATTTCTAACCAAATGCAAGATTGGATTGTTAGTAGAAAACCTGACTATCCGAATCTGGCAGAATGTATTACTTGGGTAGAAGAAAAGTTAAAGAGAGATGGATCGGAATACAAGTTAACAAAACAAGATCTTGATGATATTGAAACTGCCTATGAATTTCAAACTAGTGATTTAAATTAAATTTTAAACTCTTTCTTTAAATGATTTTTTAAAAAGAGTATTTGGTTTTTCTGAAGCAGTTTTCTTAAGATATTCAGGAATATAACTATATGAAACTAATTTCTCATCAGCATTATGAAAGTAGTTTTGAAATTCATTAAAGTACTTCTGGGGTAGAGTGAGAGGTTTTTTAATCTTCATTTTTATTCTCCTAATTAGTAATGAAAATATGGAATTTCTTCTGATGGTTTTGGAACAAAAGAACAAATTCCAAATTGCATGCATTCCATTTGGTCATCATTTAAAGATCTCGAGTTTGAATTCCGACCTGAGAATGTATCTAGAAAAAAATGTATTGTATTTTGAATCTTATGTTTATAAGGATTTCCGTAAGACATGATTAACCTCCTTGATTTTTTGAAAATTTTTAAACCCTATTATTCAATAATGCAATAGGGGTCACTTTGTGATTTGCTGCAAAAAATTTTTTTGCGTAGATAGGCTTTTTCATATTTTTTATAAATACTTTGAGTTATAAAAACTCCAAAATAAATAAGTAAGACAGTCAATATGAGTAGCCCTAATCCTAGGTTGGTCATTTGATTAACCTCCTTTGATTTGAGTGTTATTTAGTACGTTTGATATATAAAAATCAAGCGTATGAATACCTAAAAAAATATCAAGTAAAAACTTTAAATAACTTCGGAACTAAAAATATGACTTTAATTTTGATACTAAATTTTAAATAAATCAGCATAATTACGGATATACAAAAAAAATTATTCGTACTAATTTCCAATTAATCAAACGGAGGGATTAGAAATGATCGATAGTCCACCAGAGAAGTTTATTAGATTGGTTTAAACAGCCAACTAAATTAGCAGCAAGGATCAAAGATTTAGGTGCGTTGTTAATTTATTCCCAGACATAACTAAGTACTAAGTGAAGAGATTGTTTCCTAAAGGCGGGAGTACAATCTCTTTTTTTTAGCTTATTAAAAGGTGAGATTACTCATAGAGTTTCATAAAATTTATGCTTTAATATTCGAGATTCTTATTCAACTTATAAATGGTTTACTCACAAGCAAAAGTTATTGCAGGTGGATTAGCTCATATCCCAATAGTCATATCAGTGTTTTATTTCATAATGAAAACCTTCAATAAGAGAGCATTAGAATTTGCTGAAGCGAATAAATCAATAAAACTAAAGTCAAAAATAGTAGAATCAAAAACTGAAGCGAAGCAATTGATTGCAGTAAAAGCAGAAACAGAAGATGTAAAAGAAACCGAAGTTAAAGAAGAGAAAGCACAAGCTATAAAGGAAATCTCAAATAAGCTAGAAGAGATTGAAAAAAAAGCAGAAGATGTAAAAGAAAGAGTGAAAAAGAAACAGAAAGATAAGAAAAAAAAGAAGAAAAAAAAAGATATGAAGAGAGATTAATTAATTGAAAGGAATAATATGAAAATAGTTTTGGCTAATAAAAAGTAAGCCGGTCTAAAATCAGATGGGAGCTCAAGTATTTGTAATTTTTTATCTAAACTTTATCCAAACTTTTTTAAATTTGAAATTAATACCTTTGAAGATATTTTTCTGGTCATTATTTTTACTTTGAGAGTTTTTTTTGATCCTTAATCCGTACAATCTTGTTCCTCTAACCGCACACATAAAACTTGAGATTAACTATTCAAATGAATTAGAACATAAGTGTAGTCAAAAGGTAAGTCTTATGGCATTAAACGACACATTCACCATCCAAGAGATGGACTTGGATAAAAGAGATCTTTCATACGATATTAAGGCGAAAGAACTTGAAGCTTACTGGAATAAAGAATGCGAAAAGCATCCTAGTAATAACCATTGCAAAATTTTTTGCGATTAATACTCGAACTTTTTAAGTATTCTTACGCTTGATTTTTATATATCATCCGTACTAAATCATAGTCAGATAGAAAGGAGGAAAAGCAGATGACTAATTTAACTATAGAGATTCTATTTTGGGCAATTTTAGTTTCTTATCTAGGATTAAGATTTTCTAAAACCTGGGATGGCTTCAAAAAACAGTATTAATTAGGAGGGAAAAATGAAACTTCAAACACAATTCACAGTTCCAAACAAAGGGCTGCGAGATCTTGATTATGTCAATAAAGTAGAAGTTTTAGAAGAAACTTTTAAGAAAGAATGTCAAGATTATCCAACTAAAGAAGATTGTTTAGTGTGTTGTAACTGACTATTCATTAATCAGTTTTCATAGCTTATAAATTTTGAAAATATTCATAAATTTTTAAAGAGAGGTTTAACTATGAAATTAAAATTCATGCCAACAACAATTTTTAGAGAGACTCCAAAAGTGACATTCTTTGATGCAGGATTGGCGGCATCTAATGGTTGCGATGTGGTAATTCATTCTGAAGAAGCTATATCTCCTCCAGATGATTTTCAAGATGAACAATATTACGTTCACAATCACCAAATTGATCACAACTTAGTTATTACTGGGGAAAGAACATTTGTTTTAATAAATCCTGCATGGGATGAACCTCATCATGTGATTTATTTAAATAGATCTATGGGAGCATTAGAAATTCCTCTTGGAACTTATCACAGATCAATCTCAGGCAAAGAAGGAAGTATTGTTTTAAATCAACCCACAAGAGATAAATTTTTTGATCCAGCTAAAGAATTTATCCCACAAAAATTAGACCAAATAAGTTTAATAAAGGCAAGAAAAACTCCACCTGTTTATTGGGTTTGGAAAAATGATCAAATTAAGAGAGTTGGGTTTAATCCCCTAGAACGAAAAATTAAGACCCTTGCTTAATATGAACAAAACACAAAAAGGTATTTCAACCAAAATTAATAATTCAAAAAATCTGAATTTAATTATTAATTCTGATACGTATAAATTGGCTTATGAAGATATTGGTTTGCTCAACAGAAACGAAATGCGCGGAGTCAGAATGCTGCTTGAAATTACTAAACCAGATTTAATCCTAGAAGAAAATAAAATTCTTTCAACCATAATAATTTTTGGAGGCGCAAGTATTGCAGAAGAATCAATTACAAAAGAGAAAATTGACGATATAAAAAAGTTAATTAAAAAAAATCCTTCATCGGTTTTGCTTAAACGAAATTTAAATAGATTAGAAAATTTGCTATCAATGAGTCACTATTATCAATCCGCAAAGGAGTTTTCTAAACTTGCTTCAATTAATAATCAAAGTAAATCCTGTAATTCTCATGTGATTGTGACTGGTGGGGGTCCGGGGATCATGGAAGCTGCTAATAGAGGTGCGTTTGAAGCAAATTGTAAATCTATAGGGTTAAATATCAGTCTTCCCAATGAACAAATCCCCAATGCTTTTATAACTCCAGGTCTATGCTTTAAATTTAATTATTTTGCATTAAGAAAGATCCATTTCGTCATGCGATCAATAGGAGCTGTATTTTTTCCTGGGGGTTTTGGAACATTAGATGAATTATTTGAACTATTAACACTTCGTCAAACAGGAATGAAAAACAAAATCCCAATAATACTTTTTGGAAGAGAATATTGGGATAAGATAATTAACTTCGAATATCTAGCTGATCTTGGATTAATTTCAGATGAGCACTTAAATCTTTTTGAATATGCAGACACTGCATCCGAAGCATGGGAAATTATCAAATCATCAAATATCTCAGATTAGGATAGGTATCCAAAAAATAATCAAGTTTCCCCACACCACCCATCACTTGCACCTCAAATTACTCATGTTCTTTCTAGACACATTGATTTGACTAAAGGTGAAGATATCAAGGACATAGAAAGTATGTTTAGAGGTATTAAAGATAAAGATGATTCAGCTTATGAATCCTTTAATGAATTCACTAGAACCCTTTTAGTTAATGAACACTATCAAAGAAATCTAGACGAACTAACTAGAGCTGCATATCCAACAACAACCAATAAATAAACATGGAACTATTCAATAACCACATACTCTCTGAGTGCTTCTTAGAAGGGTCTGAAACACATCAGAAACTAAAGCAAATGAAGAAAGAAACCTCAGAAGAGAAGGCGGATGCAAGCCTTCAGAGCACTCTTAAAACAGTGTCATTAAATAACCTTAGAGAGATAATAGATAAGATGAAGGAAAGAGAACTAGGCTGATAAAAAAGTCCCTAAAAATTTGAGAAAAAAAAATTATTTCATATAGAGCGTGGAATTAGGGAATATATCTCTGAAGTGGTTTATATACTCTCTTCACCAGACATGAACCCCCATTACCGCCTTCCGAAATTATTTAATACTTAATAAAAACTTTTTATCTGTGGCGGTTTGAATAATATGTAGAAAAGATTAGATAGTGAATGAAAAGGTTTTTACTCCCACTATTAGCTGCACTTGCTTTACCTACCGCTGTTAATGCTTTCACAGTTTCTCAAAAGTACTTTAGCGCTCATGTTATGGCATCTAGTTGGTGCAGAATAAATAATGGTTTTGCAACAGAAGAGGAAGGGACAATAGATCTTATAAAACTTTTAGAAAAAAAAAGAATTTCAATTGAAATAATGAGAGAGAGGGATGTAAAACTTGTAGCTCGAACAATTCACTCTACTCTTAATAATAAATGTTTTATGGATGAATCAAAAATACCAAGTGGGAGATCTTTTGAATCAAGAATGAAAGGTCTTTTAGGTAATTAAGAAACAAAGTTGATTCGATTGACAGCTGATCTAAATTAGAAAAGGATTAGGAGATGGATGCGGATTCGTACAAGAATTGGACGGCAGTCTCCTCCTAATTACCTCTTTGTATCTGGTTCGTACTCTGTATAGAACTATCCTTACCCTATCTATGACTGGGTTCTCTAAGAAAGTTCGAATACCTTTTCAAAAAGGTTCGAATAAAAGCAATCCATAAACATAAAGAATCAAGCTATAACTAGATTTCTCAATAACTAAGTATTAATGAGGACTCATCTGTTTGGTTACAGCAATTTCTGAGGTAAAATTCGAGGGAATTAGAAAGGCGAATAGCTAACTAGATTCGAACCTGATTCGAACCTTGAGATTTCGACCCATCTTAAACTCCAAATCCTTGTCCCTAACTATATTTACTTATGACAGTTAAAGAACCTAACTACTGGCTAATGAAAAGTGTGCAAGATGCGTTTTGCTATTCATAGCAAGGGTTTTATTTTTTACCAAAAGTCTTATTCGAACCTCATTAGAACTTTTTATTATATAATTCATCACTAAAATTAAACAAATTTCTTCATTAATAAAGCCAGCCCGTATCCCTACTAGGGCTGACTCTCATGAAGATCTTGGTTGAATGAATTCTTAAATGATCCCAGGTACAATTTGTCCTGTTGTTATGTAAGCACCAACTAAAGCGATAACACCAACAAGAGCGAATCTGCCATTTAATTTCTCTGCACTTGTTTTTTGAGGATCGATGTTCCTTTTCTGATTTTTATTTTCCATTAAAAAACACCTGGAATAAGTTGACCCGTTGTAACGTATGTTCCGACTAAAATCATGAAAGCCATCATTGCTGGTCTTCCTATGGCTCTGTCAAGAATGTCTTTGTTTGAATTCATTTTTGTATGAAGCTAATAACTAAATATTACTTATTGTAAACAAAAGCGAGAGAGCCTTGTATCATTTGGACCTAATAACACACTAATGAATCAATTATGTCGCAGATTACTTTAATATAATTATTTACTTGTACCTTATCAAAACATTTAAATGACTAGTAACGACGATTTAGAAAAAAGAATTGAAAACTTAGAAAAAGAAGTTAAACATTTAAAAGCTGCATTACAGTATCAAACAAAAAATAAGAAGAGATCAATTAATAGTTGATTTAAGTTGAATTAACAGCAAGTTGTATTATTTGATATTGATTAAAACTAGATCTCTAAATTAATTTAATATTGACAGTTAAATTTGTTGACTAATGGAAGTTTTGCTTTTTGTACTATTTTTTATAGTGTCACTTATATTCTTTATTTCAGGTAAAGATGATTTCGGAAGAAAAGAAAAAAATTTGATAATTGAGGATAAAGAAAAAGAAGATGTTAAAAATAAGATGGAACTTAAACAGGAAAAGGAAGTCAAAAAAGAAGTAAAATTGGAATCAACTTAATTAAAGTATCAATGATTTATGGTTTCGCTTATTTAGGAATGGTTCTAGCTATTAGCGCAGGATGGGTTGTACTTGCAGTTTTAAAAAAACCTGATTTTATTGAAAAACCTCTTGAGGAATTAAAAAACAAAATAAGACCTCTATTAAATTCAAAAGAAATTAAATAAAGATCTTAAATTTTTGAATTCTTTTTATTTTAAAACCAGAACCAATACACCAAAAATTAAAGTAGAGGCAATAAACCCAACACCTACTAATGCAGCTATTATTCCAGTATTGAGATAGACCTTTACTGTCGCTAATTCCTTTCCTTCTTTTTTAGCCATAATTTTTTTATTGAAATAAGCACATCCAAACTACCAATGAGGTCATCACTAAAGCAAGACTAAAAATACTTTTGCTATTTGGTTTACCTTGCTTTTCAGTTGTTTTGAAAGGAATAAGTGCCATAAACTTTAAAAATTATTTTTTAATGAAAATGATCTGATTCATCATGATT
>QCUF01000024.1 GCA_003210825.1 Prochlorococcus sp. AG-676-P15-1
AAAACTTATTGACAAAACTGTCCCTAAGAAAAAAAGTTTTTTATTAAAATTTAGAGATCTAATTTTTTTCAAGTTAGAAGCCCAAAATAGAGTAGGCTTACAAAATATAAGAAATTAATGAGGTCAAAGCCACTAAATGTCTTTTTTTGAACTATTAGAAAATACACCTAAGATATTTGGATTTTTAGGAATATTTCTTTTTCTTGGTACTTTTATTGCATTTATTTTTGATTTTGGTTTTAAATTTAGAATTACAGGGGCGACTATATTTTCATTATTGCTATCTATAAGCAGTTGGGCTTTTATACAAAGCTATGCAAACAATATCAAAATAGATGGGGCTAAATATGTTCCAATCGTTTACGATAATGGATTTGATTTAATTGTTACAAAAGCTGATAATAAATTTCCAGAAGAAGCAATTGAGCCGACTTTAAAACAATTATATGAAAATCTAAAAAAAGGTAGTAGATCAGGGTCAAAAGTAAAAATTATTATTAGGAAACTTGAAAAGATCTCCAATGATGTTAGCAAACCTATAATTATTGGAGAAATAGAAAAAAGCTTTGCAATGAACTCGTAGAGAAAATGATGGAAGAAAAATTTTTAGAAGTTTTACCTGAAAATTTCAGACATGAAAAATCTTTTTTAATTAAAAACAAACTAAATGATTTTAAAAAATTATGTAGGCTCAGTGATTCTGAATTGAATAATATACAAAATTCATACTCATTATGTACCCTAAATAATTTAAGAAAAATCAGAGCAATTGCTAATTTTAAAAATGATCTTTCATTAACTCCATATGAATCTTATTTATTATTACATTGCGGTATTGGGTCAATTAAATCTCTTTCAATTTCTAAACCTTATGATCTCAAAGAGAGAATTGGAAGACTTGAGAGAAGTCTTAGAGCAAAAACTCAAACAAATATAACTTTATCCACTTTGAAAGATTGGATAAAGAGAGCTAATCAAATCTGTAAATCCATTTAAAATCTTGGTTAAAAGATTTTTTTAATGTAGAATTCAAGAAAGATTTAAATAAATGACTAGCTTTTTTTTATTATTATTTCTATCGTTAACCTCTATTAATCCTGTTCTAAGTCAATCAAATCTTTTGGAAAGTGTCAAAAAAAATCCTGAGGATGCTGTTAAAATGTGTAATAAATTTAAAGAATTAAATTCAAAAGGTATCTCAGCCAGTTCAGATAAAGCTATAGAATTTGTTTCAAAAAAAAATAACTTAAATCCAATTAATGCTGAAATTCTATCTATTTATGTAATTGGTCTTCATTGTCCTCAGGTTATATAAACACTTAAATGCGCGAAGTAAAATGGGTTGATAAGTCTTTAAAATTAAATGATGGAGTTGAATTAGTATCAAGAATTTGGACACCTAAAGATAAAGGTTCTTGGCCCGCGCTATTAATGAGACAACCATATGGAAGAGAAATAGCTTCAACAATTACTTATTCTCATCCTGAATGGTGGGCTTCAAAAGGTTACATAGTAGTAGTACAAGATGTTAGAGGTCAGGGATCATCTGGTGGAGTATTCAAAGGGTTCTCTCAAGAAGCTAGTGATACATCAGAAACGCACCAATGGGTAAGATCTTTAAAAGAATGCAATGGAAAACTTGGGTTATATGGCTTTTCATATCAAGGATTAACTCAACTCACAGGAACAAAAGATTCAAAGCCTCCTGATTGCTTATCTCCTGCTATGACAGGGATAGATTTTAAAAATCATTGGAGTTCGGATGGTGGAGCGTTTTGGTGGAATAATAATATTGCGTGGGGATTACAAATAGCTGCCTTAAAGATGAGAAGGGAAAATAACTTTTTAGGATGGGAAGAAATAAGATCAGCCCTAGAAAATAAAAGTTATTTAAGAAAAGGATTAGATCTTTTAAAAAAATATGATCCTAATAACTTCATACTCGAATGGCTTAAGAATCTAAATCAAAATAAAGATTTTCTAGAGATAAAACTTATTTCATCATGGCTAAAAAAACCAATGTTAATTATTGGCGGTCTTTGGGATCCTCATCTAGGAGGAGCATTTGATCTCTATCAAAAATCAAAAGCAGCGGGTGGAAATCCTGAAATAATTATTGGGAATTCTACACATCTAAATTGGTGGGAGGGATCACAAAATACTTTGTTAGATTTTTTTGATACCCACCTCAAAACGAATAAAGAAGTTAATAAAACAAATTCTTTTAAGAATAAAAAAATTTGGAATATTTCATTAAAAAAATGGGACGTAATTGAAGAAGACAAGATTCAAGATTGCAAGTTTGGTCTTAAAAGTAATGGAACAGCTAATTTCGAAACTATTGATGGGAGTCTCGTTTTGAATTCAAGAGGGTCGGGCTGGTTTTCAATTGTTCATGATCCGTGGAGGCCTTTTCAAGCAGAAGGAGGACACTTAGGTCCAAATCCTGGGTTATTTGATAGATATATTTTTGACAAAAGATTAGATGTGGGTGTTTTTCAAACCAATTCCTTCAAGGAAGATCTTCAACTTTCAGGAATACCTATACTTGAAACCTCTGTAAAGAGCGACAAGAAAAGCTTTGATATATGTCTTGCTTTGTCTCTTGTTAGTGAACAAGATAAAACTGTAAACCAATTTTCTACTGGATTTTTAAGAGTTAAAAACTTACAAATAGACGAAAAATGTGATTGCGAAATCGCAATGCATCCTACTAATATTACGATTCTAAAAGGTACAAAACTAAGGTTATCTATATCAGCCGCTGCATACCCAGCTATTGGCGTTAATTCAGGATTTGGTGACGATATGCTTGGTGCCCCAACTATTAATCACAAAATAATAACTTTAAGTTTTGAACTAAATAAGACATTTATGAAAATGACTCCATTTTTCAATTAATTTTTTTTATTTGGTTGATAATTTGATAAACTAATTCCTTAACAGTTACCAGTCATGACAGAAACTATTCAAGCAGACTGGATTAAATCAGAAGCTTTCAACCTCGAAAATTGTTGCAATGATAATCCATTAAATATTTTAGGTCCCCATTTCGTTAATGGACAGTGGATAACAAGAGTATGGATGCCTGAAGCAGATGAAGTAACTATTATTTTTAAAAATAAAACCTATAAAACAACTACGCTAAATCATAAATGGCTGTTTGAAGTAACACTTCCTGAAGATCCCAAAAATAATTATCAAATAAATGTGTCAAGAGGAGGGGTTTCTCATTCACAGCAAGATCCTTGGGCTTATAGGGAAGAATGGATGGGGGAATTAGACAGACACCTTTTTGCTGAAGGTAACCACCATCATATTTGGGAAAAAATGGGGGCTCACATCCATGAAGAAACAAATCAAAAAGGAGTAATGTTTTGTATTTGGGCACCAAATGCAAAATCAATCTCAATAATCGGAGATATAAATTCTTGGGACGGTAGACATCATCCTATGCAAAAAAGGCTGGGTGGTATTTGGGAATTATTTATGCCAATAATGAAAGAAGGAGATGCTTATAAATATGAAATAAGAACTCAAGAAGGACATATTTATGAAAAAGCTGATCCATATGGTTTCCTTCATGAAATCAGACCCCAAAATGGCTCAATAGTATCTAAACTTAACGATTTTGATTGGGAAGATAGTTCCTGGATAACTAATAGAGATTCATCTAGTCAAATTAATAAACCTATTTCAGTTTATGAGATGCATTTGGGAAGTTGGATGCACGATTCAATTGAGAATAAATATATTGAAAGAAATGGACAGACAAGATCTCCAGTTCCTGCAGCAGATTTAAAACCCGGGACAAGGTTTTTAACTTATCCAGAGTTAACAGAAAAGCTTATCCCATATGTAAAAGAGAGAGGATTTACTCATATCGAATTAATGCCTATTTCGGAACATCCTTTCGATGGTTCCTGGGGCTATCAAGTCACCGGTTGGTACGCACCGACAAGTAGATATGGCACTCCTAATGAATTCAAAGAGTTTATAAATAGATGTCATTCAGAGGGTATAGGTGTAATTCTCGACTGGGTTCCTGGCCATTTTCCAAAAGATAAGCATGGTTTAGCTTTCTTTGATGGTTGTCATCTTTATGAACACGGTGATCCTCGCATAGGAGAGCATAAAGAATGGGGTACTTTAATTTTTAACTATAGTAGAAATGAAGTAAGGAATTTTTTAGTAGCAAACCTTATTTATTGGTTTGAAGAATTCCATATTGATGGGATAAGAGTGGATGCTGTGGCTTCAATGTTATATAGAGACTATTTACGTCCTGAGGGTGAATGGATTCCAAATGAAAATGGTGGGAATGAAAATTTAGAAGCTGTTAAATTTCTTCAGCAAGCAAACCATGTACTTTTTCAGCATTTTCCAGGTGCACTATCTATTGCTGAAGAATCCACAACTTGGCCAATGGTTACCGAGCCTACAAATGTAGGTGGACTAGGTTTCAATTTAAAATGGAATATGGGGTGGATGCACGATATGCTCGATTATTTTGAAATAGATCCTTGGTTTAGGCAATTTCATCAAAATAGTGTGACCTTTTCAATAACTTATAATTACACCGAAAATTTTATGCTTGCCCTTAGTCACGATGAAGTTGTTCATGGGAAAAGTCATCTTTTACATAAAATGCCAGGAGATGATTGGAAAAAATTCGCGAATACAAGGGCTTTATTAACTTACATGTGGACACATCCTGGTAAAAAGACAATTTTTATGGGAATGGAATTTGGTCAAAGGC
Source organism: Prochlorococcus sp. AG-676-P15-1 (assembly GCA_003210825.1). GTDB lineage: Bacteria > Cyanobacteriota > Cyanobacteriia > PCC-6307 > Cyanobiaceae > Prochlorococcus_A. The sequence continues at coordinate 4,760 of QCUF01000024.1, forward strand.
AAGAATGGAATGTTTGGGATGATCTTCAATGGGAACTTTTAGAATTTGAACCCCATAAAGGTATTAGAAACTTGGTTGATGACTTAAATAAACTTTATAAAAATGAGCCTTCTTTATGGAAAAATGACTTTGATCCTTATGGATTCCAATGGATAGATTGCGATGACACCTCCAATTCAGTTATCAGTTTTATGAGAAGGGAAAATGAAAGTAATGAATGGCTTGTAGTTGTTGCAAACTTTACTCCTAACTTTCATGGATCCTATAAAATAGGTGTTCCTTTAGAGGGCTTCTATAAAGAAATTTTCAATTCAGACGGTTCAAAATATGGCGGCAGTAACAAAGGGAATATGGGAGGTAAGGAAACTTTAAAATATAATATTCATAATTATGAAAATGCTCTTGAAATTGTTTTACCACCGCTAAGTGTAAGTATCTTTAAGCATCAATTAAAGCAATAACAAAGGTTTATTTATTAGTCAATTTCATTTAATTCTTCACATAGTGATTTTAATCTGCTCCACGTTGTAAAATTTTTAGGTTAAAGATTTTATTTTTTTAAAAAAAATCATATTGTACTCAAAAAATGGGTGAGAATTTACCACTTTTACTATCTGCTGCCTTAGGAAATAAAGTTAATAGGCCTCCAGTATGGATGATGAGACAAGCAGGCAGATATATGAAGATTTACAGAGATTTAAGAGAACGCTACCCAAGCTTTAGGGAAAGATCTGAGAACCCAGAACTCTCTTATGAAATTTCAATGCAACCTTTTTTGGCTTTCAAGCCAGATGGTGTAATTCTTTTTTCAGATATACTTACCCCTCTTCCTGGAATGGGAATCAATTTTGAAATAATAGAAAGTAAGGGTCCAATAATAGAAGATCCAATAAGAAATATTCATCAAATAGAAAATTTAAAAGAATTAATTCCGAACGAAAGTTTAAGTTTTGTGGGAGAAGTCCTTTCATCATTGAGAAAAGATGTGAAAAATGAAGCAACGGTTCTTGGCTTTGTTGGAGCACCTTGGACTTTGGCTGCATATGTCGTTGAAGGTAAAAGCAGTAAAAATTATTCTTTAATAAAGTCAATGGCTTTTAAAGAACCTGATTTACTCCACAAACTTCTAGATCACTTTGCAAAATCCATTGGTGAGTATTTAAAGTATCAAATAAAATCTGGCGCTCAAGTTGTACAAATTTTTGACTCTTGGGCAGGACAATTAAGTCCTCAAGACTACGATATTTTTGCTGGCCCTTATCAAAAGAAAGTTGTTGACATCGTTAAAGAAGAATTCCCAGATACTCCGATAATATTGTACATATCGGGCAGTGCTGGAGTATTAGAAAGAATGGCTAAAACTGGTGTAGATATAATTTCACTAGACTGGACTGTGGATATTGAGGAGGCTTGCAAACGAATCCCTACAGGAATTGGAATACAAGGAAATGTTGATCCAGGTATATTATTTGGAAATAAAGAATCAATAAAAGAGAGAATCGATAATACTTTCAATAAAGTAAAAGATAGAAAATATATTCTTAATTTAGGTCATGGAATTTTACCAGGCACACCAGAAGAAAATGCTCAAACATTTTTTGAACATGGTAAAAAACTAACTTATTAATTTAAATTTTGGCAATTAAAAACTTATTAATAACAGGTTCTAACGGATGTGTTGGCCAATATTTGATTGATTGGTTTTTAAGAAACACTCGATTTAGGCTTTATCTCATGGTGAGAGATAAAAATAAGCTCCCCCTTGCTATACAGAAGAACAAGCGAATTAAATTGCTTGTATGTGATATCAGAGAATGCAATAGATTTGGTAAAGAAATTAGTCAGGTAAATTTTCTTATCCACACTGCGACTGCCTGGGGTGATCCAAAAAGAGCCTATGATGTAAACATAAAAGCGTTCGAAGAGTTACTTGGAATGCTTGAAAAAGATAAATTAGAGAAAATAATTTATTTTTCAACAGCCAGCATTCTCAACGAACAATGTGAATTAATGAGGGAATCTCTAACTTATGGAACAGAATATATTCAAACAAAATATAAGTGTTTTGAGAGACTTAAAGAGAGCTCATTTGCAGAAAAAACATTCGCAGTTTTTCCTACATTAGTTTTTGGAGGAACTCTTAATAAAAGAAGTAAGTATCCCGTTAGCTATTTAACAAGCGGATTGAAAGAAATAAATAAATGGCTTTGGATGGCAAGATTTCTAAAACTTGACTCAAAGTTTCACTTCATACATGCCAATGATATTGCACAAATTTGTGGATTTCTAATTAAAAATTATAAAGAAGAGAATTATAAAGGGTTCAAAAAATTTGTATTAGGTCAAAACTTTATTTCAATTGATGATGCGATAAATATCCTTTTAAAGAGAAACGGAATGAATAGATATTTTTCCATCCCTTTAACAAAAACAATAATGAAAATATTATTAAGAGTGCTTCCTATTCAAATGACTCCTTGGGATAGCTTCAGTATAAAAAAATATGACTTTAACCATGTGCCCATAACGAATCCTGAGAAATTAAATTTAAAAAGTTATGCTAGATCTCTACAAGATGTTTTAAGGTTAGCAAAGTTACCAGGTTGTAATATCAATTAAACTTCTCGCGATTTAGTTCCAAAAACCTTGTAATATAATAAGATAGTAAATTTAAATTATGTTACGCTCAATCTTTTCAGGTTTTTTTGCAATAGTTTTAACTCTAGGCCTAGGAATTTCTTCTGTTTCTGCTAAAACTGTTGAAGTTAAGCTTGGTACTGACGCTGGAATGTTAGCTTTTGAACCAAGTTCTGTAACTATCAGTACAGGTGATACTGTTAAATTCATCAATAATAAATTAGCTCCTCATAATGCTGTTTTTGATGGCCATGAAGAATTAAGTCATGCTGATTTAGCCTTCGCCCCTGGCGAATCATGGGAAGAAACATTTGATACAGCAGGAACTTTTGACTACTATTGTGAGCCTCACAGAGGTGCAGGGATGGTAGGTAAAGTAATTGTTGAATAAAATACCTAATTAATTAAATAATATTTACTTAATATTGCGATTATTTTGATTAATTAAATCCATTACATTGGCTTAAATGAAATTTGTCCCAAGTGAATTCTCTAATTCTGCTTGGGATATTTTTATTTTGTCAAAGGAAATTTCACAAAATAATTTTCAGCAAAATATAGATTCTGAAAATATATTGCTTGCACTAATAAAACAAGATATTTTCACCTCTAAAATACTAAAAAAAAATTGTGTAAATATTAGAAAGATAGAAACAAAGATAACTTCTTTATTGGATGCGAAAGCAAAAATGAAGAATAAACAAAAAACTCTATTTATAGGAGAAACCACAGAAAAAGTTTTTTTAAAAGCAAATGATTTAAGAGTTTCGCTTAATGATGTAGTGATATCAACAGAACATATACTTTACGGTTTATCTTATGATGAAGTCTGCAGTGAATTAGTTTTAAATACAAAAAAAATCCGCGAATTTTTAGAACTTTTAAATAAGATGAAACCTGAATCCACGATTAATAATAATTTTGAAAGTTCAAATGAAACTTTAGATAAATTCGGCATTGATCTTACAAAATCAGCTAGGGATGGAATCCTTGATCCTGTTATTGGTAGGGATGAAGAAATCAGAAGAACGATCCAAATATTAAGCAGAAGAACCAAAAATAATCCTGTTCTAATAGGAGAGCCTGGAGTAGGTAAAACTGCAATAGTAGAAGGTTTAGCTCAAAGAATCGTTAATGGAGATGTCCCATCATCATTAAATAATAGGCAATTAATATCAATCGATATGGGTTCATTAATAGCTGGAGCAAAATACCGAGGCGAATTTGAAGAGAGAATTAAAAATGTTTTAAAAAAAGTTAAAAGTTCTGAAGGTAAGATTATTCTCTTTATAGATGAAATTCATACAGTTGTTGGTGCTGGAGCAACTGGAGGATCTTTAGATGCCAGTAATCTCTTGAAACCAATGCTCGCAAGGGGGGAATTAAGATGTATAGGTGCTACGACAATTAATGAGCATAAACAAAATATTGAAAAAGATCCTGCGCTTGAAAGGAGATTTCAGAAAATTAAAATTAACGCTCCTTCAGTAGATGATACGATTTCAATACTTAGAGGGCTACGGGAAAAATATGAGGTTCATCATAGTGTAAGAATTTCTGATAATGCTCTTGTTGCTGCTGCTAGCTTAAGTGAAAGATATATTAATGATAGATTCTTACCAGACAAAGCAATCGATTTAATTGATGAAGCGGCTTCAAGATTAAATATGGTAATAACATCCAAACCAGAAGAAATTGATGAGATTGATAGAAAAGTTTTACAACTAGAAATGGAGAATTTATCCTTACAAAGGGAATCAGATAATTTTTCTTTAGAAAGGCTTAAAAGAATTAATAATGAGCTTCACGATCTTAAGATTAGGCAATCTGATTTAAACCATCAATGGCGAAAAGAGAAAGAAGAAATTGACGAGATTAGTAATTTGAAAGAAGAAATTGAATCTACTCAATTAAAAATTGAACAAGCCAAAAGAAGTTTTGATCTCAATAAAGCTGCAGAATTAGAATTTGGAACCTTAATTTCTTTACAAAAAAAATTAAAAATCAAAAGTGAGAATTTAGTAGATTCTTTTAAAAATGGTGAAAAGAATCTTTTAAGGCAAGAAGTTAATTTTGATGACATAGCAGAAGTTGTTTCGAAGTGGACTTCTATTCCAGTAAATAATTTAAATCAATCTGAAAAAGAAAAACTTTTAAAACTAGAATTAACTCTTAAAGAAAAAATTATTGGTCAGAATAATGCTATATGCGCCGTTTCAGATTCAATTAAGAGATCAAGGACAGGACTAAATGATCCCAATAGACCAATAGCTAGTTTTTTATTTTTAGGGCCAACAGGAGTAGGAAAGACTGAACTAAGCAAAGTAATAGCCAAAACAATATTTGACTCGAATTCATCAATCACGAGACTAGACATGTCTGAATATATGGAAAAGCATTCTGTAAGCAAAATTATTGGTGCACCTCCAGGGTATCTAGGTTTTGAATCAGGAGGCCAATTAACCGAAGCCGTCAGGAAAAACCCTTACTCTCTTATACTTCTAGATGAAATAGAAAAAGCTCACAAAGACGTTTTAGATATTTTATTACAAGTTCTTGATGATGGGATTATTACAGATGGTCAGGGCAGAACCATTAATTTTAAAAATTCAATAATTGTTCTTACAAGTAATTTAGGGAGTCAATCTATAAATGATTTATCTATTAGGAACGAAGATAAAAATGAAATTAAAAATATTGTGAATGTTGAATTGAGGAAATTTTTTAAACCAGAATTCTTAAACCGCCTAGATGAAATAATAATATTTCAAAATTTGGAGTTAAATGAATTAAAAGATATCGCTAAAATACAATTAGAAAAATTAGAAAATAGGCTTATCAATAAAGACTTAAACTTTCATATTACAGATGAGGCTATTAACCATCTAGTTAAAGAGAGTTTCGATAACAGTTATGGAGCCAGGCCGTTAAAAAGAATTATTCAAAAAGAAATTGAGACAAAAATAGCAAATAATATTCTCAATAATAATTATTCAAATAAAAAAGAGGTCTATGTTTCTATGAAAGATGGATATATATTTGTAGATTGATATTTTAAAACCACTCTGGAAATCTTTCATAACTCGCAGAATTTGAAGTATTTTCTTTTGATTCAGCTTTCCAGCAGCATGTTCTTCCTCTATCAATTTTTTTTAAGTATTCATTAGCCCATTGCCAAATCATTTCAGAAGAAAACTCCATTCCAACATTATCCATAATCTTCAAATTTAAAGCTTCTAAGTCATGTAATTCCCTCCAATAATTTAATAAAGGATCATCACTATTTACAAGAAAGGTATGGTCAAAATGTTCTTTAAGCCTTTTTTCAAGAGGTTTCAAACCAGAGAAATCAACGACAAAACCGTTTTTGTCCAGTTCTTTTGCCGAGAACCAAAAAGTAAATGTTCTTGAATAACCATGAACGAATCTGCAGTTTCCATTATGGCGCCATTGCCTATGAGAACAGGGGAAATCCTCATAACTTTTACTGCAAGAAAATCGTGATGAATGAATATCCATTAATAAACTGTTAAAGTGGCTTTTATAAAATAAAGAGTAAAAGTTTTAACACACTAAATATAATGGCTTATTCAACAAATTTTTCCATAGATGAACTTCGTTTTGATAATAATGGACTAATTCCTGCAATAGCACAAGATTGGCTAGACGGATCCATTCTTATGTTGGCTTGGATGAATAAAGAATCTTTAAACAAAACACTCGAAACAAAAAATGTACATTACTGGAGTCGATCTAGATCCGAAATATGGAGAAAAGGAGCAACGAGCGGAAGTACCCAATTTCTTAAGGAAATTAGATTCGATTGCGATAACGATGCACTTGTTCTATCAATAGAACAGAACGGATCAGGGGCATGCCATACAGGTGAAAAAAGTTGTTTTTTCAATGAAATAGATAGTAATTCAATTAGTAAAGCAGAAAAGAAAAAAGATCCTTTTTCCAATATTTGCTCAGAATTATTTAATACTCTTAATGAAAGATCAATTAACCCTCTAGAAAAAAGTTATACAAATCATTTATTAACAAAAGGTAGTAATACTATCTTAAAAAAAATGGGAGAAGAAACAGCTGAATTTATTATGGCTTGCAAAGATAATGACAAAAATGAAATTGCAAATGAAGCTGCTGATATAATTTATCATCTTCAAGTTGCATTACTGTATAAGGGAGTTCAGTGGAGAGATATACTAACTATTCTTGAGTCAAGAAGAAAAAAAAATGATTGAATAAATATAATTGGAGAATATCAACTTAATCAAATAACTAAATAATAATTATTAATTAATTATTAATTAATTATTAATTAATTATTACATGTGTAGCTTATTAAGAAATTAACTATAAGTTAAATACATTAACTAAAAGGTGTAAATCGTGAGTTCATTGAGCGATTTTCTTGCAGAAATAGGTCGTCATCAACTTTTGACTCCAGAAAAGGAACTCACTATGGGAAGAAAAGTCCAAGAAATGGTTGTACTTATTAATAGATGTCAAACAGCCGGTGGTAAAGGTCCTGATTGTGAATATTCAGAACAGGAAAAAAAGAAAATAAAAATTGGTGAAAAAGCTAAGAATGAAATGATAACAGCAAATCTAAGATTAGTTGTTAATCTTTCAAAAAGATATCAGGGCAAAGGTTTAGAATTGTTAGATTTAATTCAAGAAGGCACTCTTGGTCTTACGCGAGCTGTAGAGAAATACGACCCTTCAAGAGGGCATAGATTCTCTACCTATGCCTACTGGTGGATAAGGCAAGGATTAAATAGAGCTCTCTCAACGCAAAGTAGAACAATAAGAATACCGGTAAACATTAATGAAAAACTTACTAAATTAAGAGCAGCGAAATCAAAACTAATGCAACTTAAAGGTTTTCCTCCTACCAGCATTGAGTTAGCAAATGAGCTTAAAATTACTAAAGAGGAGATAGATGAACTACTTTCTTGCGAGTTGAGAAGCATAACAGTTAGTCTTCAAGGGACTATTAAATCTAAGTCAGATCCCTCTGAACTTGTTGATATTTTGCCAAGTGATCAAACTCCTCCTATGGAATTAGCAGAACTAGCTGAGAGAACTGCATCTGCCTGGACATTATTAGATAAGGCTAATCTAACTGATAAAGAAAGAAAGATTGTAAGCCTAAGATTCGGTTTAGATGGTTCCAATGAATGGAGAACTTTAGCAGAAGTTGCAAGACATATGAGTTGTAGTAGAGAATATTGCAGGCAAGTTGTACAAAGAGCCTTGAGAAAGCTGAGGAAAGCAGGGATCCAAAATGGATTAGTTGATAGTGTTAGCTAAAAGTCATTAATTAACTAAATAAAAAGTATGAATGATAGCTATTACAAAAACAAAGAAAAAATTTATGACGCTGAGGTTTTAGAAAGTTCATCATTAGATGAGAATATCATTATAAAAATCCTAATAAGGGCTGGTAGAACTATTGCAAAACCAGCTTTAGAAGTTCTAGAAATGGCCCTAGATCCTTTTACTCCAACACAAGTTAGAGTTTCCTTAATGGCCGCACTAGCTTATTTAATAATGCCGTTTGATCTATTCCCTGACTTTATGCCTTTAGTAGGTTACAGTGATGACTTTGTTGCTCTTACTGCAGTTTTAAGTATATGGAGTAAATATATGACTCCTTCAATAAAAGCAAGAGCAGAAAGGAAACTTAATAAATTGTTCCCTTTTATTAAATGAGCAAACTATCTCAGCGAGAAGAAAAAGAACTTATATCTTTTATTAAAGATTGGTTAAAATCCCATGGATATACGCAAAAAGATTTAGCTAATGAATTAAATATCAAATCAAGCCGAACCTCCGAAATTACTCATAAAGTAAACGAATTTTATAAAAAAGGAGGTATTTTTAATATTGTTAAAAATCTCATCAAGATAGAACAACATTGGTTAAACAATATTCGAACCAATTCTGAAGGAATAAACGAAACCCAATCATACAATCAATTAGATATTGACTCCTTAGTTAACCAAATAAAAAAAGACAGCAGTAAA
>QCUF01000025.1 GCA_003210825.1 Prochlorococcus sp. AG-676-P15-1
GGACCACCTTGTCTGTAAGGAGCACCTGCTCTATTAGGTGTGCCTGGTCTAGTGGAACCGCCTTGTCTATTTGGAACACCTGGCCTATTCTGTCCACCTGGCCTACTCGCAGTTCCATCTCTAAAAGGAATTCCTTGTCTATTTGGAGCCCCAAGCCTGTTTGGAACATTTTGACGACTTGGTCTATTGGGATCTGATTGTCTGTTAGGTAATCTAGGACTGTTTGCAGAAATTTGTGTATTGGATGCGGTTGGCCTGCTATTAGAATTTGTTCTGTTTAAATTTATTTTAGGATCTTCTCTTCTAATCGGGGCACCTACCAGTTCAGGTGTATTTTTTATATGAGGACCATTTAAATTCTTTTTAGGAAAATTATTATTATCAACTCTATTTGATTGTTGCGCCCTTTGGGTAACAGAGTTATTTATTTTATTTGCGTTTATATTCCTATTGGAATTAGCCAAATTTTTTGGTTTTTCAATTAGTTGAATAGGGGGTCTTGCAGTAGTTTTTGTTGGAGATACTGAAGAATTTTTTAAAGGCTTCTTGTCTTGTACCACCCTTGGGTCTTTTCTGTCTTTTAAATTAGGAGTTGTTTTTATTGAATTATTAGTTTTATTTTGAGTTTTTGAAAGCGCTTGAGATTTGAGGTTAGAGACAATGGTAGGGGGATTTGGATTTTTAAGTTCTTCTTGATTTGTTTTATTTGAGCTTACTAGTGAATTTTCTTGCTTATTAATAGGCTTGATTAATAGGGGTTTTTTATTTAAACCTTCTTTTGAGAACTTCTCTGGATGCAGGTTATTTGAAAAAGTTTTATTATTTTTGCTTTGATTATTATTTTTTTGGGTTTCACTTTTTGCTTTCAATGTAGAATTACTTACAGAAAGAATTTTTTTACCAGAATTTTTGTTGTTTATAAGGTTTTTTATTTTTTTCGCATCTTCTAAACTTATTGAACTGCTGTGACTTTTAACTGATATTGAAAGTTTTTGAGCAGCATCCAATATATCTTTATTGTCCAGTTTAAGATCTCTGGAAAGTTCATAAACTCTGATTTTATCGCTGATAGTCATTTAATCTGAATGTTACTCTTTTAAGAATTTTAAGAGAATGTAATTTTAATTATATGTCCTTTTGGGATAGTTATTTATAGTTTGCAATTTCCCTTTCAAAAATATCAAAGAAATCAGGACTTAAAATGATCTTTAAAGCTTTTTGAAGCTTCTTTTTAAGTTTAGAGTCTGTATAACATTTTTTTGATTTACAAATGTAAGCAGAACGACCCATTCCTTGGTTAAGCATTATTCCTAACTTATGATCCTTAGTAATCTTCAAAAGATTATTTCTATCAAAAGTTGTCCTGCAAGAAATGCATTTACGCATAACAGGAGATTTCTCTATCACCGTGTGTTTTCCTCTTTAGACAATAGTTCTTCTTGTTTCGGATTTTCTATTTGGTCGTTTTCTGAGAGAGTTGCTTCTTCGTATTGCTCATCTCCATATTCCTCCTCATCCTCAGGCAAAGGGTAAAGCTCCCTTAGTCTTGCATCTTCCGCAGCTCTTTCTGCTTGCTCAGCCTCCAATCTTTGTTCGGCTTCTCTTTGAAGATTCTCTTCTTCCTCCCTTTGAACAATTAATTCTGCTACTACAGTATCTTCTGCCTCCTGATCATATTCATGGGAATTTTTAACGTCTATTTTCCAACCCGTAAGCCTAGCAGCAAGACGAACATTTTGACCTTCTCTTCCTATTGCAAGACTTAATTGATCAGGAGGCACTAAAACATGAGCATGTTGCCCTTCTGGATCAACAAGTCTGACAAGGTCAACTTTAGCTGGACTCAAAGAATTTAGTATGTACTGAATAGGATCAGATGACCATTTAATAACATCTATTTTTTCTCCCCTCAATTCATTAACTACTTGTTGAATTCTCGCTCCTCTTGCTCCAATGCAAGCACCGACTGGATCAACCTCTTTTTCAATACTATCTACGGCGACTTTAGTCCTTGGGCCAACAGCTCTAGAAGGAGGATTTGCTTCTCTTGAAACGGCAACAATTTTTACTGTGGCTTCTTGAATTTCTGGGACTTCATTTTCGAATAAATAAACCACTAGACCAGCATTAGCTCTACTTACAAAAAGTTGAGGACCTTTTCTAGCTACTTCACTAACTTCTTTTAAAAAAACTTTAAATGTAGCGTTAGCCCTATAATTATCATTTGGTAATTGATCCCTTTTAGGAAGTTCTGCTTCTACCTCTGGTCTACCTATTCCAGAGCTAACACCCATAATTACTGATTGTCTTTCAAATCTAATCACTCTTGCAGTTAAAACAGGGTCTTCTAAATCTGCAAATTCTTCCTGAATCATTTTCCTTTGTTGATCTCTCAACTTTTGAGCTAATACTTGCTTCGTAGTTGAAGCAGCCATTCTACCAAAATCTTCTTTTTCAGGAGTAACATCTAAAACGACGGTATCACCAATTTGAGCATCATCAGCAACTTGTTTAACTTCTTGAAGTGATATTTGATGATCTTCGCTTTCAACGTCTTCAACAATTATTTTACTTGATAAAATTCGATAACCTTCTTCTTCTAAATCGAAACCTACATCAAAATTACTAAAGTATTCTTCATCAAATGGATCTTCTTTTACTCCGATGTAGAAAGTTTTTCGATATTTTTCGTAACCTTTAAGTAAGGCTTCACGTAAAGCTGATTCCACAATGTGAGGAGGTAATTTTTTTTCCTCACTTATGTCTTCAATAAGATTGTTTAAACCTGGGAGAATTACTAATGCCATCTATGGATGGGTAAAATGAATAATAGTTGAAAGTTAATTAGTCTTTAAATGTGCAAAGACTAACCTTTAATACTTCATTAAAGGGGATTTTTTTAATCTTACCTTTTATGTTAATGGCTAAATAATCTTTAGACTTTTCATAAAGTAAACCGTTCAAAAATTTTGTTTGAGAATTTTTTTGGTTTAACTCAACATTAACTGGAAAACCTTTAAAAGTTTTGAAGTCTCTTTCTGAGGTTAATTCATCACTGACACCTTGACTACTAATTTCTAAAACATATGAACATTTTAAAAGATTAGAATTTTCAATTATGGTTGTTGCAGGGATATTGAATTTTGAACAGTCATCTAAAGAAATATCATCATCGTTAGTTTTGCAAATAATAATTTTTACAATAATGGGATTTTGATTTGTGAGTAAATTTAAACTATTTACCTCAAGATTAAATTCTTTAGCGACTTCTTGAAGAAGACTTTTTAAGTGGTTTTTACATTCCTTATCCAAATTTAAATATAGTTTTTAAGTAATTGATTATTTTCACATAATAAAAGTTTTTTTGAAAAAATTTTTGTTATGTGTATTTTATGGATGTAAACAAAAAAACAACACTAGGAAATTTATTCAATTAAATTCTGGATAATAGTAAGATTTTCAAAGGAAATGAGATTTCTAAAAACTAAATTTACTTATTTGCTCAAAATAAGTATTATTTTCTCTACTTTCGTAATAAATTTTTATCCTTTTTCTGAAGTTTTAGCTTTAGATTCCAGTAATGGCCACAATTTTATTTCGGATGCGGTTAAAAATGTAGTCCCTGCAGTTGTTAGGATTGATACTGAAAGATTAGTAGAAAGGCAACAGTTTGATCCAACTCTATTAGATCCACTATTAAGAGATTTACTTGGGGAACCTGGAATGACTCCCGATCGAGAGCGAGGTCAAGGTTCAGGTGTGATTATTGATAAAAAAGGTTTAGTTTTAACTAATGCACATGTAGTTGAAAGAGTTGATAATGTATCTGTCACTTTGGCAGACGGGACTAATCGTGAGGGAAAAGTGTTGGGAACTGATTCAATTACTGACCTAGCTTTAGTTAAGATTGATAATAAAGATAACTCTAATTATGCGCCCTTAGGGAACTCAGAAGAACTTGAAGTTGGGGATTGGGCAATAGCTCTTGGTACTCCATATGGCCTAGAAAAAACAGTGACTCTCGGAATAGTTAGCAGTCTTCATAGAGATATTAATTCGCTTGGTTTTTCTGATAAAAGACTTGATCTCATACAAACCGATGCTGCAATTAATCCAGGTAATTCTGGAGGCCCACTTATTAATTCCAATGGTCAAGTAATTGGTATCAATACTTTAGTAAGGAGTGGACCTGGAGCTGGTCTTGGTTTCGCAATACCAATAAATTTGGCTAAAAATGTTTCTGAACAGTTATTAAAGAATGGAGAAGTTATTCATCCTTATCTAGGTGTGCAGTTAATTTCCCTGAACCCAAAAATAGCTAAAGAACATAATGACGACCCTAATGCACTTCTTCAATTGCCAGAAAGGTCGGGAGCTTTAATTCAATCTGTATTACCAAATAGTCCTGCAGAAAAAGCAGGATTAAGAAGAGGTGATTTAGTAATTGCTACTGAAAATATCCCAATAGAAGAGCCTAAGACTCTTTTAGATGAAGTGGAAAAAGCTCAAATTGGAAAAATATTGCTTCTTAATATCTTAAGGGATAATAAAGAAATTACAGTTAATATTAAACCTGAAGCACTTCCAGGTTTGACATAAATCATCTGTTGAAATTTAATAATCTATAAACTTTAGGTCAAAACATTTTGGATTTACAGACTCAGATGAAACAAATAGTTGCTGATGCAGCTATCAAAGAAGTAGAAGATGGAATGATCTTGGGTTTAGGATCGGGTTCTACAGCAGCACTTATGATAAAAAGTCTTGCTGAACAAATTAAATCTGGCAAATTAAAAAATATTAGAGGAGTTCCAACTTCCTTTCAATCTGAAGTTCTTGCATTAGAGCTCAATATCCCCTTAATTGATTTAGCTTCAGTTCCTCAAATTGATTTAGCTATTGATGGAGCAGATGAAGTAGATCCTAACTTTCAATTAATAAAGGGTGGAGGAGCTTGCCACGTCCGAGAAAAATTAGTTGCATCCAAAGCAAATAAATTATTAATTGTTGTTGATGAAACAAAGTTAGTAAAAAATTTAAACCAAGTTTTCCCTCTTCCTGTAGAAGTTATGCCTTCTGCGTGGAAGCAGGTTCAGGATATAATTACAGAAATGGGTGGAGCTTCTAATTTAAGGATGGCAACAAAAAAAGCAGGACCTGTTGTCACTGATCAAGGTAATTTGATTTTGGATGTTTTATTTAAGGCTGGCATAAAAGATCCGAAAGATCTAGAAATGCGCATCAATAATATTCCTGGAGTCTTAGAAAATGGGTTGTTTGTTGATTTAACAGATAAGGTTTTGGTAGGCAAAAATGAGAAAAACGTTCCTATATTATTTTCACCTTCTAGGGGGAGTTAATCTTCAAATCTAATTTGCACTGAATTTGCATGGCTATGTAAACCTTCACTATTTGCCAAATTAATAATATCCAAGCTATTGCTTTTTAAACTTTTTTCATTAAATTCAATTATTGAGGAGTTCTTCATGAAAGTTTCAACTCCCAAAGAACCACTAAACCTAGCATTCCCGCATGTAGGTAAAGTGTGGTTTGGCCCAGCCAAATAATCCCCTACAGCTTCCGGTGTCCATTTTCCTAAAAATATCGCACCTGCATTTTCAATAGTTTTAAGAATTTTTTTTGGATCTAAAGTAATTATTTCTAGATGTTCTGGAGCAAATTCATTGCTTAGTTCAATGCATGATTCTAAATTATCGCAAATAGCAATTAATCCCCAATTGTTAATTGATGGAAGACAAATTTCTTTTCTGGGGTGATACTCAATTTTCTTAAAGACTTCGTCAAAAACTTCTTGAGCTTGATCCTTTGATGTGGTCAAAAGTATTGAGGATGCTAATGGGTCATGCTCGGCCTGGGCTAATAAATCTGATGCTATTTGAGAACTTTTAGCTGTTCTATCCGCGATGATTAAAATTTCACTAGGACCTGCTAACGAATCAATTCCAGTAAGTCCATAAATTAACTTTTTAGCAGTGGTGACATAGACATTTCCAGGCCCAGAAATTACATCAACTTTATTTATTTGCTTTGTGCCAAATGCTAGAGCTCCAATTGCCTGTGCTCCTCCAACTCTATAAACTTTATCAATCCCTGATAAGTAAGCTGCAGCTAAAACAGTTTTATTTATTAACCCTTTTGTATTTCCTGGAGATACCATTGAGATTTCTTTAACACCGGCTACTTTCGCAGGTATCGCATTCATTAAAACTGTACTTGGATATGCCGCTCTGCCTCCAGGAATATATAAGCCGGCCTTTTTTACAGGCATCCATCTTCTTTGGACGGAGTCGCCATTTTTTCCTTTTATGGTAAATGATTCGGGTATTTCTTTTTCGTGGAATTCTGTAATTCTTTGATAGGCATTTTCCAATGATTGTTTTAATTGTTGATCTGTCTCATCCCATGCAGTCTTTAAATCTCTAACACTTACCTTCATTGGTTTAGGATCAAATCCATCAAATTTTTTTGTATATTTTTCTACAGCCTTATCTCCGTACATTTTTACCTCTTGAAGAATATCTTCAACTATTAAATTTATTTTCTTATTGTTTCCTGCAGTAGTTCTTTTAGAGATTCTTCTCAACTCTTCGAGAGCCTGATTCTTATTATTTACAATCTTCATATTTTTAATACTTGATTAAAATTTAATTTATTAATTAGATAACTAATTTATCTAAAATAAATTATATATTATTGATTAGTCGACTAACTCTTTGGTATAATTAAAATCTATATTCAATTTAATTTCTGTGGCGAATAACAAATCAGCTAAAAAAAGGATTCAAGTGGCTGAAAGAAACCGTTTAGTTAATAAATCATACAAATCAACAGTTAGAACACTTACAAAAAAAACACTTGCTAACTGTGAGAAATATAAGCAAGAACCTAATTCAGATAACAAAGATCTTGTCTTGTTTAGTGTAAATGAAGCATTCAGTCTAATTGATAAGGCAGTAAAAAAGAACGTATTACATAAGAATAACGGTGCTAACAAAAAATCAAGAATCAACAAAGTTGTTAAGGATTTTCTTACAAGTAAGTAAGTAAAAATGAGAGATATTGAACTCATTGATTCTCATTGCCATTTAATATTTGAAAATTTTGAAGAAGATCTTGATGAAGTTGTTTCGAGATGGCGTTCAATAGGAGTAAAAAAGTTACTCCATGCTTGTTGTGAATTATCAGAAATTCCTAAATTACAAAAAATATCTCGAAAATTTGATGAATTATATTATTCAGTTGGTTTACATCCTCTTGAAGCTAACAAGTGGGTATATAACTCTAAATCTATATTGAAAAATGCAGCCCTAAGTGACTCTAGAGTTGTTGCTATTGGTGAATTAGGATTAGATTTTTTTAAAAGTGATAATACAAATAAACAGATAGAGGCTCTCTTACCACAAATGCATCTAGCCTATGAACTTGAATTGCCTGTAATTATTCACTGTAGAGATGCTGCAAATAAGATGATAAAAATATGCGATGAGCTATCTAAACAAGGTAAATGTCCCAAAGGTGTACTACATTGTTGGAGCGGAACACCTGATGAGATGAAGAAATTTTTAGATCTTGGGTTTTATATAAGTTTTAGTGGGATAGTTACATTCCCAAAAGCAAATCAAATTCATGAATGTGCAAGAATTGTTCCTAGTGATAGGTACTTAATAGAAACAGATGCTCCCTTTTTAGCTC
The DNA here is from genome assembly GCA_003210825.1 of Prochlorococcus sp. AG-676-P15-1. Classification (GTDB taxonomy): domain Bacteria; phylum Cyanobacteriota; class Cyanobacteriia; order PCC-6307; family Cyanobiaceae; genus Prochlorococcus_A. The sequence continues at coordinate 7,714 of QCUF01000025.1, forward strand.
CTGTCCCATATAGAGGGAAAAGAAATGAGCCAGCTTTTGTTGAAAGTGTTGCTAAATCTATAGCTAGTTTAAGATCTTCAGAATTGAAAAATATTGCAGATGAGTCATCTAAGAATGCTGAAGATTTGTTTAAATTTGACTTGAAAAAATAGCACATAACCTGTTAGTATTAAAAATTACTGGAAATTTTCTTAAATTATTAGTAACTAGCTTGTTAAAGTGAGGTTTTACTACTTTTATCTTTAATAATTTTAGCAATTTGTTAACTGAGTTATTTGTTGGATTCAAGACTAAATCTTGATTACAATTTTAAAATCTCGACTGTTCTTCTAAAATTTAAGTCAAAATACGGTAGTTAGTAAGTCTTACATCACGGCAGGTTTTCTTGGATGAGCAGTAGCGCTTTACAGATAGCTAAAACAGCAACTTATCTACCAGATTTAGTTGAGGTACAAAGGGCAAGCTTTAAATGGTTTCTGGAAAAAGGTTTAATTGAAGAATTAAAAAGCTTTTCTCCAATTACTGATTACACAGGTAAATTAGAATTACATTTCATTGGTGAAGAATATAGGTTAAAAAGACCTAGACATGATGTTGAAGAAGCTAAGAGAAGAGATGCAACTTTTGCTTCGCAAATGTACGTCACTTGTAGATTAATCAATAAGGAAACAGGAGAAATTAAAGAACAAGAAGTCTTTATAGGTGAATTGCCTTTAATGACAGAAAGAGGAACCTTCATTATCAACGGAGCCGAAAGAGTAATAGTCAATCAAATAGTACGTAGTCCAGGGGTTTACTTCAAAGATGAAATGGATAAAAATGGTAGGAGGACCTATAACGCTAGCGTTATACCAAATCGAGGCGCTTGGCTTAAATTTGAGACAGATAAAAATAATTTACTTTACGTAAGAGTTGACAAAACAAGGAAAATTAATGCACACGTACTTATGAGAGCTATGGGTCTCTCAGATAATGATGTGATTGATAAATTAAGGCATCCTGAGTTTTATAAACAATCAATTGATTCTGCTAATGATGAAGGAATAAACTCAGAAGATCAAGCTTTATTGGAACTTTATAAAAAATTACGCCCAGGTGAACCTCCTTCTGTCTCAGGCGGCCAACAACTTCTACATAGTAGATTTTTTGATCCTAAAAGATACGATTTAGGGAGAGTAGGTAGATATAAAATTAATAAAAAATTAAGACTAACAGTTCCAGATAACGTCAGAACTCTTACACATGAGGATGTACTTTCTTCAATTGATTATCTTATTAATTTGGAACTTGATATCGGTGGCGCTAGTTTAGATGATATTGATCATTTGGGTAACAGAAGGGTTAGATCTGTTGGAGAACTTCTGCAGAACCAAGTTAGAGTTGGACTTAACCGACTTGAGAGGATTATTAAAGAAAGGATGACTGTCGGCGAGACAGATTCTCTCACTCCTGCTCAGCTAGTAAATCCCAAACCTTTAGTCGCAGCTATTAAAGAGTTTTTTGGATCTAGTCAATTAAGCCAATTTATGGATCAAACAAATCCATTAGCTGAGTTAACTCATAAAAGAAGAATTTCAGCACTAGGTCCGGGTGGTCTTACTCGAGAAAGAGCAGGTTTTGCAGTTAGAGATATTCACCCTTCTCACTATGGAAGATTATGTCCTATTGAAACTCCTGAAGGGCCAAATGCGGGACTCATAAATTCTCTTGCAACACATGCAAGGGTTAATGAATATGGTTTTATAGAAACTCCTTTTTGGGAAGTAGAAAAAGGTAGGGTCATTAAAGAAGGCAATCCAGTTTATTTGTCAGCAGACTTAGAGGATGAGTGTAGAGTTGCGCCTGGTGATGTGGCAACTGATAAAAACGGTAATATTCTCGCTAGTTTAATTCCAGTAAGGTATAGACAAGATTTTGAGAAGGTTCCTCCTCTTCAAGTTGATTATGTTCAGCTCTCTCCTGTTCAGGTTATTTCTGTAGCTACATCTCTTATCCCCTTCCTGGAACATGATGATGCCAATAGAGCGTTAATGGGTTCTAATATGCAACGTCAAGCAGTTCCATTATTAAGACCTGAAAGACCTCTAGTTGGAACAGGATTAGAATCACAAGTTGCCAGAGACTCTGGTATGGTGCCTATAACGAAAGTAAATGGAATAGTTTCTTATGTAGATGCAAATGAAATAGTTGTAAAAGATGTAGATGGTAATGAGCATGTTCATTATCTTCAAAAATATCAGAGATCTAATCAGGATACCTGTTTAAACCAAAGACCAATAGTGAAAAATGGAGACCAAGTTATTTCTGGTCAAGTTCTTGCTGATGGCTCAGCTTGTGAAGGTGGCGAAATAGCTTTAGGGCAGAATGTCTTAATTGCTTACATGCCATGGGAAGGCTACAACTATGAAGATGCAATATTAGTAAGTGAAAGAATGGTTACTGATGATCTTTATACTTCAGTACATATAGAAAAATATGAAATAGAAGCTAGACAAACTAAATTAGGTCCTGAAGAAATCACAAGAGAAATTCCTAATATTTCAGAAGAAAGTTTGAATAATCTTGATGAAATGGGAATTATCAGAACGGGTGCTTTTGTAGAAAGCGGTGATATTCTTGTAGGAAAAGTTACTCCTAAGGGAGAATCAGATCAACCACCTGAAGAAAAACTTTTGAGAGCTATATTTGGTGAAAAAGCACGAGATGTGAGGGATAATTCTCTTAGAGTTCCTAAAACAGAAAAAGGAAGAGTTTTAGATGTTCGTATATATACAAGGGAGCAAGGTGATGAACTACCTCCAGGCGCGAACATGGTTGTAAGAGTTTATGTCGCTCAAAGGAGGAAAATTCAGGTAGGAGACAAGATGGCTGGGAGACATGGTAATAAAGGAATAATAAGTAGAATTTTACCCAGAGAAGATATGCCTTATTTACCGGACGGTACACCCGTTGATATAGTCTTAAATCCTCTTGGTGTTCCAAGTAGGATGAACGTGGGTCAAGTTTTTGAATTGTTAATGGGCTGGGCAGCCTCAAACTTAAATTGCAGAGTTAAAGTTGTTCCTTTTGATGAGATGTATGGTGCTGAAAAATCACATCAAACTGTACAAGCATTTTTAGAGGAAGCTTCAAAGCAAGAGGGTAAAGATTGGGTTTATAATCCTCAAGATCCTGGAAAGTTGTTACTTAAAGATGGTAGAACAGGCGAACCTTTTGATCAACCAGTTGCTGTTGGATATTCTCACTTCCTTAAACTTGTTCACTTGGTAGATGATAAAATCCATGCTAGATCAACAGGTCCATACTCTTTAGTCACTCAGCAACCTTTAGGAGGTAAAGCTCAACAAGGAGGTCAGAGACTTGGAGAAATGGAGGTTTGGGCTTTAGAGGCCTATGGTGCAGCTTATACTTTGCAAGAGTTGTTAACTGTTAAATCAGATGATATGCAAGGAAGAAATGAAGCTTTAAATGCAATAGTTAAAGGAAAACCTATTCCTAGACCAGGGACACCGGAATCATTTAAAGTCTTAATGAGAGAATTACAATCTTTAGGTCTAGATATTGGTGTCTATACTGATGAAGGTAAGGAGGTTGATCTAATGCAAGATGTAAATCCAAAAAGGAATACCCCTTCTAGGCCTACCTATGAATCTCTAGGGAACTCTGAATACGCTGAAGATTAAATAATTTTTATAACTTTCTAATCCAAATATTATTACAAATGACTAACAGCAACTTAAGAACAGAAAATCATTTTGATTATGTCAAAATATCTATTGCTTCACCTCAAAGAATAATGGATTGGGGGCAGAGGACACTCCCTAATGGACAAGTCGTAGGAGAAGTTACTAAACCAGAGACAATCAACTACCGAACTCTTAAACCAGAAATGGATGGCCTTTTTTGTGAAAAAATATTTGGTCCATCTAAAGACTGGGAATGTCATTGCGGTAAATATAAAAGAGTTAGACATCGTGGAATTGTATGCGAAAGATGTGGAGTTGAAGTAACTGAAAGTAGAGTAAGAAGACATAGAATGGGTTTCATAAAACTGGCCGCGCCAGTTTCTCATGTTTGGTATTTAAAGGGTATCCCTAGTTATGTCGCAATTCTCTTGGATATTCCACTTAGAGATGTTGAACAAATTGTCTATTTCAATTGTTATGTTGTTTTGGATGTTGGTGATCATAAAGATCTTAAATATAAGCAACTCCTTACTGAAGATGAATGGTTAGAAATAGAAGATGAAATTTATGCAGAAGACTCTACTATTGAAAATGAACCAGTTGTTGGTATAGGGGCGGAAGCTCTTAAGCAATTACTCGAGGATCTTGAATTAAATCAAATTGCTGAAGAACTTAGAGAAGAAATCACAAACAGTAAAGGTCAAAAAAGAGCAAAACTCATTAAAAGGATCAGAGTAATTGATAATTTCCTAGCGACTAATGCGAAGCCTGAATGGATGGTATTAGATGCAATCCCTGTAATTCCTCCTGATCTTAGACCAATGGTCCAACTTGATGGAGGTAGGTTTGCTACATCTGACTTAAACGATCTTTATAGAAGAGTTATAAATAGAAATAATAGGTTAGCTAGGCTTCAAGAAATTTTAGCTCCTGAGATTATTGTTAGAAATGAAAAAAGAATGTTGCAAGAAGCTGTTGATGCACTAATCGATAATGGAAGAAGAGGTAGAACAGTTGTTGGTGCAAATAATAGAGCTCTAAAATCTCTTAGCGATATCATAGAAGGAAAACAAGGAAGATTTAGGCAGAATTTACTTGGTAAACGTGTTGATTATTCTGGGAGGTCTGTAATAGTTGTAGGTCCAAAATTAAAAATGCATCAATGCGGATTGCCTAAGGAGATGGCTATAGAGCTTTTTCAACCTTTTGTAATACATAGATTAATTCGTCAAAATATTGTAAATAATATAAAAGCCGCAAAAAAATTAATACAAAAAGCAGATGATGAAGTTATGCAAGTTCTCCAAGAAGTTATTGAAGGCCATCCAATACTTTTAAATAGAGCTCCAACTCTTCACAGGTTAGGAATTCAAGCTTTTGAACCCAAATTAGTAGGAGGAAGAGCTATTCAGCTACATCCACTTGTTTGTCCAGCCTTTAATGCTGATTTTGATGGTGATCAAATGGCAGTTCATGTTCCTTTAGCATTAGAAGCCCAGACAGAGGCACGTATGCTTATGTTAGCTAGTAATAATATTCTCTCACCAGCGACAGGAGAACCAATTGTAACTCCCTCTCAAGATATGGTTTTAGGTTCTTATTATCTAACTGCATTACAACCAGACTATAAAAAACCAAAATTTGGAGATAATCAAAAAACTTATGCCTCATTAGAAGATGTAATTTTTGCTTTTGAAGATAAAAGAGTTGGTTTACATGAATGGGTCTGGGTAAGGTTTAATGGTGAAGTTGATGATGATGAGGAATCTAACAAACCTAAGGAATCTAAAGATTTCGAAGACGGTTCAAGGTTAGAAATTTGGAACTTTAGAAGGGACAAATTTGATTCTCAAAGTAATTTAATAAGTAGATTTATTTTAACAACAGTCGGTAGGGTGGTTATGAATCATACGATCATCGACTCT